>NZ_CP078067.1:0-300000 GCF_019195395.1 Kaistella faecalis | reverse complement strand
AAAGCACCTCCGGAATTATTCACACCATTCGGATCAAGCCCAAGTAAATCCTTATTCAGATTGTTTGCCGCGAAAATACTGAGAGAGCCACCCGACTGCTCGTAAATACCCCAGAAAATAATAGAGAACATGATGAAAACAAGTGCTGCCCATAATTTTTTTCTTTCAGCAACATTTACTTTTGTCATTTCATAAAAGAGGTAAATCAGTGTCAGAGGACCAACAGTCCACATAAAATAATCAGTGTATTGTGGCACAGAAACCATAGTCATAATGAGCGGAACGAAAAGCAGAGTAAGCGCGTATACGCCATAAACCTTCCATTTTTCCATTGGAACAACCGTTCCGTCTGCCAGTTTTCGTTCAGGCATAAGACCAATCGGACCTAAGCTTCTTTGGGTAAAAACAAAATTAATCAAGCTGATGACCATTACGATTGCTGCTAAACCGAATGCGACATTCCATCTTTTGTCTTCCGGGATCAGTCCCGAAAGCATTTCACCTTTACCAATTGCAATACACAAATAACCGCCAAGTAATGCTCCGAGGTTAATTCCCGCATAAAAGAGTGAAAAACCTGCATCAGTACGGGAATCTCCGGCTCTATACAGTTTTCCCACCATCGTGGAAATGTTTGGTTTAAAGAATCCTGTACCTACAACGGTAAAAGAAATTCCCAGAAAGAAAAAATCGTGAGGATTAGTGGCGAGAATTAAACTTCCGACAATCATCAGTAAACCGCCCCAGAAGAGCGATTTCCTGAAGCCCAGAATTTTATCGGCGAAAAGTCCGCCCACAAAAGTGAAAGCGTATACGAAAGCCTGTGTTGCCCCGTATTGTAAATTGGCCTGTTCATCACCGAATTTCAGTTGAGAAATCATAAAAAATACGAGCATCCCGCGCATTCCGTAAAAGCAGAAGCGCTCCCACATTTCGGAGAAGAAGAGGGACCAGATTTGTTTAGGATATTTCCCTTTAAAATCCTGTATTTGTTCGAGGGTAAGATTCATTGTAGGATAATTTTAAACGAAAATAGAAAAAACCACCGAATAATCGGTGGTTTTTAGATAATTATGTAGCAGGCTTATTAGTTTACACCATGCATTTTCTTTTCTAACCAACGGCTCATTGCAAAAAGTATCAATGCCGCAGCACCGCACATTACGATAAATACAAGGAAGAAATCAAACAGATTCGCAATTTCGAAACCTAAAAAATAAGTAACTTTTGCACCCTGACCTTCTTCGCCACTTCCAGGAATTAATGCGGACAATGTACCGGCAAACTTATTTGCAGCAGCATTTGCAAGGAACCAGGTTCCCATCAATAAAGAAGAAAAACGCATTGGAGATAGTTTAGAAACCATCGAAAGACCTATCGGAGAAAGGCAAAGTTCACCCATTGTGTGAATAACATAAAGCGCGATTAACCAAAACATAGAAACTTTATCCATAAGGCCCAATCCATACACTGCGAAAGCGATTACAACGTAACCTAAAGATACCAAAGCAAGACCAAGCGCCATTTTCTTAGGTGAAGAAGGCTCCATACCCCGGTTACCTAATCTCAGCCACAGAGATGAGAATAGGGGAGCTAAAAGGATAATTGCTAAAGGATTTACCGACTGGAAATAACTTGCAGGCATTTCCCATCCGAATAAGTTTCTGTCAGTCTGTCTGTCTGCAAAGATTGTCAAAGAAGCTCCTGCCTGCTCAAATGCTCCCCAGAAGAAGATTACGAAGAACGCCAGGATGAAGATTACCATAATTCTTTCACGTTCCTGTTTCGTTAACGATTTATCTGTTAAAACGATGAGCGGCATTACGATCATGGCTCCATAAATCAGATATCCAATGATATCCAAATCGCTTTGGAACATGGTTTTAAAGTTCATTAAGAAGAAAATAACTCCTATCGACCCTAGTACAAGACCGATTTGGGCGATACCAAATTTATTGGTCGGCATACCGATTGGTTTTTTCTCGTCATCAATAAGCAATTTGTTTTTTTGCAAAATAAAAGTGATTAAACCAATGACCATACCGATACCTGCGGCTAAAAATCCCCATTTATAATCTACTTTTTCTGCTAACGTTCCGCAAATCAACGGTGCGAAGAAAGCACCAAGGTTAATTCCCATGTAAAAAATAGTGAAAGCAGAGTCAACACGACGGTCGCCTTTTGGATAAAGCTGACCTACCATTGTTGAAATATTTGGTTTGAAGAATCCGTTTCCTATGATAAGCATCGTAAGACCAATCCACATGAGTGTAATAGCCGACGATCCCGACGTAGATGCACTGAAAAACATTACAAACTGACCAAGTGCCATTAAAACACCTCCAATTTCTATACTTCTTCTGTTCCCCAGAAAGCGGTCGGCAAGATAACCTCCCAGCAGCGGCGTAAGATATACCAAACCGGTATAACTTCCATAAATTTGTGAGGCTTCCGCATCATCCATTAAAAGCATTTTCGTCATGTACAAAACGAAAATCGCACGCATTCCGTAATAAGAGAAACGTTCCCACATTTCTGTCATAAACAAAAGATAGAGTCCTTTCGGGTGCCCTGTTTGCACTGCTGTGTCCATATTTTTTCTATGTTAATAATTGTTAATGAGCAAATATAGTTTTTTTTCCTTTTTCACTGCCCGTTTATTTATTTTTTTGAAAAAGAAAAGTGCTGAATTTCTCCAGCACTTTAAAATATTCATAAGTTATCGGTTAGTTAACTCCCTTTTCCTTCATGATTTTATTTAATCTTTTCAGAATAGATAAACCCAATAGTGTTGCCAACAGCAACAGCCCGAAATTAACGATAAAGAAATTGGCTTTGTTCTCGTAATCGTACCAGAAACTTGCCAGAACTCCCGAAAGTTTGTTCCCGATCGATGTAGAAAGGAAGAATCCTCCCATCATAAGCGCCGTAAGTCGTGGCGGTGATAATTTGGAAACCAAAGATAATCCCATTGGTGAAAGGCAAAGTTCACCGACGGTAATTACTCCGTAAGCTCCAATGAGCCAAAGGGCAGAAACCTTAAATGCGCCGTTGTCTCCCGCATATACTGCACCAACCATTACCAGACAGGAAAGTGCTGATATAAAGAGCCCTAAAACGATCTTTGTTGGTGTAGTAGGTTCTTTTCCTCTTCTGCGAAGGAACATGAAGAATCCTACGACAACCGGGGTAAGAACAATGACCCAAAACGGATTTACAGACTGGAATAACTCGGTATTATAGAGGTAAACATTATCCTCCGGATTTGCTTCCATAGTGGTTTTTTTCTCCGGTACTTCATTTCGGAAGTAAATGTCTTTGCCCTGCTCTTTTACCGGGTTTCCTGCTCCGTCTTTCTGTGCCTGGTATTGGTTGTCGTAAACATTTACTTCTTTAGTTGCGTAGTTTTTAGTTTCAACCAGATAAATGGCTTCCAGAGGTTTTTCAGCTACTGCCGGAACGCTTCTGTCGGTATAATAATTTGCCCATCTTGTCAAAGCGGTGCCGTTCTGCTTGAAAACAGCCCAGAACATCAAACTCACTGCGAAGATCGCAAGCAAGGCTCCGATTGGTCTCTTATCATCTGAATTCGCTTTTACATAAAGCATTACATAGAAATATACCACCGGTAAACATGCAAAGATGAAGGCATCGGTAGAATCACTTCCAAAGATGTTCCCCGGAATAACCCATCCGATAATACCCGCAACAATTGCCGGTAAGAAAACTTTAACCAAAACATCAGAAATCTTTGTATCGCCTTCCTGAACAGGTTTCATAATGTTTGCTTTCAGGATATGCTTTCTTCCTAAAGAGAAGATCAGTAAACCGATAAACATCCCGACTCCCGCCGTGATAAATGCTTCGCCCCAACCGAATTTATTTCTCATAAATGCGGCAATAATGTTACAGGCAAATGCACCGATGTTAATGCCCATATAGAAAATGTTGTAACCGGCATCTTTATTCAGTTTGTATGGTTCTTCTTCATATAAATTACCGAGAAGGGTAGAGATACTTGGCTTGAAAAATCCGTTACCCAAGATAATTAAACCCATTGACGCGTAAAACATCGGAATATCTTTAAAAACTCCCAAACCAATATAACCCAATCCCATTAAAGCTCCACCAATGTAAATCGCTTTGATATAGCCTAAAACACGGTCTGCTAAAAAGCCTCCCAAAAAAGGGGTAAGGTAGGTGAGCGCGATGAAAGTTCCGAAAATATCATCTGCATTTTTGTCATTAAAAGCCAATCCGCCTGTATCTGTCGGGTCGATCATGTATAACACGAAAATTCCGAGAATGAGATAGTACCCAAACCTTTCCCACATTTCGGTGAAAAACAGGTACGGTAGGCCTTTAGGGTGTTTGCTGTTGCTTGTCGCCATTATTCAATATTAAGGGTTTATAAATTTTCTAAGATAAAATCGGTCATTTTCTGATAAAGCTGCGGTCTCGTCTGGCCGCCGAAAATGCCGTGGTTTTTGTCCGGATAAGCCATGAATTCAAACTGTTTTTTGTTCTGAATTAATGCTTCTGCAAACTCCATCGAGTTTTGGAAATGTACGTTATCGTCGGCAGTTCCGTGGATTAACAGGAAATTTCCCTTCATCAGGTTTGCGTATTCTGTGGGGGAATTTTCGTCGTATCCTTTAGGATTTTCCTGAGGAGTTCTTAAGAATCTCTCAGTATAAACTGTGTCATAATATCTCCAGTTGGTCACGGGAGCAACTGCAATACCGGCTTTGAAAACGTCTGCGCCTTTAGTCAGGGCTAAACTTGCCATATAGCCACCATAACTCCAGCCGAAAATTCCGATTCTTGACTTGTCGATATAACTTTGATTTCCGAACCATTTTGCTGCTGCAATCTGGTCTTCGATCTCGTATTTCCCGAGGTTCATATAGGTTGATTTTTTATACTTCGTGCCTTTATAGCCGGTTCCGCGGCCATCTACACAAACAACGATATAACCTTTCTGAACAAGGTGATTAAACCATAATCCGTTTCCTGCATCCCATGAATTTGATACACTCTGCGATCCCGGACCGGAATACTGGAACATAAACAGCGGATATTTTTTATTTGGATCAAAATCTTTCGGTTTCAGCATCCAGGCGTTCATCTGGTCTCCGGCTTCGTTGGGAACGGTGAAAAATTCTTTTGTCACCATATTGTCTGCCTGAAGTTTCTGCAGCAATTCGTTGTTGTTTTGAAGTTCTTTGATGGTTTTACCGTTACCATCCTTTAAAACATAGGTGAAAGGTTTTGCCGCAGTAGAAGATGTTTCGATGAAATAATTATAATTTCCGCTAAAATTCGCTCTATTATTACCCTCGGCATTCGAAAGCAGGGTAGATTTTCCGTTCTGGATATTTACCTTGGAAACGACTTTATTAATACTTCCTTTTTCGGTTGTTTGAATTAAAACTTCTTTTGTTTTTGGGTTATAACCGTAGTAATCAGTTACTTCCCAGTTTCCTTTTGTAATCTGTTTTTTTAGTTTTCCGTTTTGGTCGTACCAGTAAAGATGACGGTTTCCGTCTCGTTCGGAACCCCAGATAAATGAATTGTCATCTAAAAATTCAAGCGTAACGTTGTCGGTATCCACCCACTTTTCGTCAGTTTCGGTAAAGAGTTTCTGAACAGCTCCTGTTTTTGTGTTTACTTTTAAAACATCAGACGCATTTTGAGTTCTTTCAGAAGTGATCAAAATGATTTCATCGGCTTTAGCAGTTTTGTAAACATTCGGAATATAATAATTTTTGAAACCTGCCAGATTTAAAGGCATTGTTTTACCTGAATCCAAACGGAAAAGCTGTGCGGAAACTACAGAGTTTTTTTCGCCCGCTTTCGGATATTTGAAACGCATTTCCGAAGGGTAAAGCTGCTTCCCATAAATAGGAATATACATTTCCGGAACTTCAGATTCATCGGACTTTACAAATACAATAGCGTCGGAATTTTTTGTCCACTCATATAATCTTGCGTGCCCAAATTCTTCCTCGTAAACCCAGTCGGCAAGACCGTTCAAAATATGATTTTTTCTGCCATCTGCTGTTATCTGGGTAATTTTACCGGAGTCTAAATCCTGATAAAATAAATTGTTATCAGCAATAAAAGCCACTTTAGTACCGTCGGGAGAAAAAGCAGGTTCCTGAACAGAATTACCGTTATTCAGATTAACTACTTTTCCGGACTTTAAATCTTTAACATCAAACTTTCCAAGAAATGAATGTCTGTAAATCGGATCACTTTCCTTCAATAATAAAATTTTAGATTCATCACCATTGAAAATGTAAGATTCAAATTTTCCATCGACAATATTGCCTTCCTTTTGGTAAGTTTTGTACGAATATTTCGCGATTCCGTTGGGTTCAATTACTGCGTAATTTTCTCCGTTTTTCAGAGAAGCAATGCCCGAAATTCCTTTACCGCGGTAATAACCGGAATATATTTTGTCGAGCGTAATTTCCTGGCTGAAAACGGTTACAGACGCGAGAACTGCGAGGGATAAAAAGATTTTTTTCATGAATTATTTTTGATAAGATTTCAAAGATAACAATTTTATTAAAAACAGTGTTAAAAGTTGAATAATACGTGGTGTTGGCAAAATAATTGGACTCAGATTACGAAAAACAAAACACAAACAATGGAAACATTCAATTCAGAAAAATTAAACAGTTACCGATTAAATAATCAGAAAATTGTTACAGGGTTTGCAACTTATGCAGACGCAGAACGTTACGCCGAAAAATTCGCAGGAAAAGTGGTGGAAATCGCATTCAGAGACGGCAACGATAATCCCGAAATCACCGATGACGGAGGATTGATTGAAAAGAAACTGCATTTTTTTGTAGACGCAGGACCGGAATACAAATTTGTGCATTCTTCCGACCCCGGTTTCCGGCACTACGCCGATGAGTTGCAGAAAATAAAAGCTAAGATTGACAGGCTAAGTCCTGAGGAAAAATACATCGCGAACGCAGAAATTGAAATCGCGGAAGATCCAATTATTGTGCTTAAGAATAATCATTTTGAATCGGTAACTTCCCGCGAGCGCTCGAAATATCTGAAACACGCAAAGGTTTACGAAATCGCGGTAGCATTGCCTTAGCTAATAATTAATCTAACAAAATCATAAAAAATAATCTATTAATTTCAATGGATTATTTTTTTGCGGTCTCTTCTTTATGTGCCTGGAAGCCAATGGCTTTTCTTGGAATTTCCACAACTTTATATGATTCCAACTCACTTTTTAATGCAGTGATTCTTTTCGGAAATTCATCGTAATTATGTATCGAAACATCAGTAATAAACTGGGCAACCTGATTCAGATATTCTTCCGTAAGTTTTGCGGAAGCGTCGCGGCGAGCTGCGTTCAGCAATTTACCGTCAATTTTAATATCTTCGGAATTGTCTTTTAAGTACTGATTCCGGATTCGTTTTTTTAAACTTTGCGTAAAATCGACGATCATTGTATTTGAAAAAACCTTCATTTTAGATGAAATTTCTTCCCAAAACGGAAGATGATCTGCATTATTTTTTACTAAAATTTTCATCAGAAGTGCATCTTCAGAAAGATTTTCCGTCATAAAATATAAAATCATTTCCGACCTTTCGTGAGCATTTGGCGGAAATACCGGAATCATAACATCGAATCTTCCTGGCGCCAGTATTTCTTTGTCAATATCTGCAACTGAATTTGCCGAACCTACCATCAGTAAATCTTCATCTTCAAAACGGCTTATATAATGGAGCACGATTTCTTTTGTTTCTTCATCACACGATGAAACCGACCTTTTTTCGCTTCTTTCAGTCATGATTTCATCAAAATCTTCCATAAAAAGAAGTACTTTATCGTCCTTCAGCATCTGAATCAGGAAATCGTTAAAGCTTGTCTGAAGTCCATCTACAAAAGAAGTTCCCAAATAGTATTTTTTCACCTCTTTAAAATGATAACCGATAATTTCTGCGATTTTATTCGCCCAGAAAATTTTTCCGCTGCCCGGGGGTCCGTAAAGAATAATTCCTGCCGGTCTGTGAATACCCCAATCGGTAAGGGGAGTATTGTTGATAAAAGGGTCTAAAGATTTGGAAATATGGAAAAAAAGGTCGCGGTAACCAATAAAATCGCGCTCTGTCAGATTGGTTTTCTTTCCAAAGTAATCGTAAACAAACTGATAATTGCCACCTAATTTATGATCGATACCGAAACTTGATACTGAAGATTTGTACATTCCGTTATCAAATAGTTTAGGTTTTTCCTGGCTGATAATTTCTGCCACCTTTTCCGGATTCTGATTAATTGTTCCGGCAATATCTTTAATGGATTTTGTCTGCGAAAGATCCTTCTCATACTTTTTAAGAAAGGTAATATTTTCACGGGCAAATTTTGCGAAATCGTCTTTTACATCAAATTTTGGAGTGATGCATTCGCAAAGTTCCAAATCGAAGTCCTGAATAAATTTAATAAAACTTTCGGTTGATATTTTAAGTTCCTTGGCGAGTTCAGCAAGTTTCATAATATTTAATTTTCTTTGAAGTCAAGCTGCAAAAACCATGCTGAAGGATTTATTTAATTTGATGATCACAAAAACCGTCCTTTAAGGTGAATTTACGGTTCAAAACTCTCAAACTTTCCATTTTCGTAGAACCAAACAATCCGTTTAATTTTACTCTCTTGATTTTCAGTTATTTGGATAGTCGTTTTGGTTTCCGCCGGCTCTAATCGCTGAGAATCGCCTATATTTTCTTTTTCGGGAACTTGTGCAGAAATATTCGATTCTGGAGAAACATGTTTTTCAATTTTATCTTCCTTTTCTGTAACTCCAAAATTTTCATCTGCAATCAAAGAGAAAAGATCGGGTAATGGAGTAGGTTTAGATTTTTCCGGAGCAATTTCTTCCTCAATATTTTTTATCATTTCACCTTCGCCCATAATCAGCCAATTCCACTGCAGTTCAGGAAAACGCTCTTTAATTTTAATCAGAAAGTCGAGAGACGGTTTATTTCGTCCTGAAGTGATGTGAGAAATGTTTGAACGCTGCACATCAATTTCATTGGCAAATTCTGAAGCTGACAATTCCGAATAGGAGATGATTTTTGAAATCCTTTCGTTTAAATTCATAATTACAAATGTAAATAATAACCCGGAAGTTACAATAAACAAAAGTAAACAAAATAAGAATTAAGGTATTTACAAAAGTAAAACCAACACGTAACGCATTGGTTTTAAATTAATTGATAATAATTAAATTTGTATTACCTGTGTAAATTATCTTCGTGTTCAGGATCGAACTTTAGTTTTCTGTCCTTTTTACGCTCAGGGAAAATAAGTGAGAAGAAGATACTTAAACCTAAAATTCCGACAATAATTATCAAGGAATGACTGGTTGTGAATCCCCATGCTTCCAGATAACTGTGAAGTAACATCTTCAAACCAATGAACGTTAACAGTACCGATAAGCCAACTTTGAGAAAGCGGAACTTATCGATAATTCCTGCCAAGAGGAAGAACATTGACCGTAAACCTATAATTGCAAATATGTTAGAGAAGAACACTATATAAGGGTCCTTAGTCACTGAAAAAATGGCCGGAATACTATCTACTGCGAAGATCAAATCGGTAGCTTCTATAATAAGGAGAACAAGGAAAAGAGGGGTGATTTTCTTAACACCGTCGATGGTAACAAAGAACTTGTTCCCCACAAAATGATCATGAACCTGAAAGAATCGTTTGGCAAACTTTACCACCGGATGATTCTGCGTATCGATTTTATCTTCCCCGTCTTTATCAAAGAACATTTTAATACCTGTAAACACGAGGAACGCACCAAATACGTACATGATCCAGCTGAATTTTTCGATCAGTGCAGCACCTACGAATATAAAGATAAAGCGCATCACAATAGCACCAAGAATTCCCCAGAACAATACTCTGTGGTAATTCTTGTGAGCTACCCCAAATGCACCAAAGATAAGAACCATGACGAAGATATTATCTACAGAAAGAGCGTATTCTACAACATAACCTGTGAGATATTCAAGACCTAAATTCTGATTATACAGCTGTATGCTGTTTTCCAGATCGTTGGGAATTACTTTTACCGGATGATGGTGTGCGGAAATTACCTCCTGCAACTTTGACATGCTGTCGATGCCATGGAGTAGGTGACCGTAGGTAATAAGGACAAAATAAAAGCACATGGAAAGTGCTACAACAAAGAAACTCATTAATCCGGCCTGTTTCATAGAAATGGTGTCGGATCTTTTTTTGAGTAATCCTAAATCGAGTGCCAGGATAAAAAAGATAAATACTAAGAATCCCAGTAAAAAAATTGTTTCGCTATTCATATAAAATTTAAAGCGCAAATATACATAATTTATCATTTTTTAAATTATTTACATATGTAACATATTTGGTAACGAGAGTTTTTGGGATGGACGTTTATGTTTATACTTTTTCCCTACAAATGGAGTTTTCCACACAAAAACACAGTTAAAGTATACTTCTTAATAGTATTTAAGTAAAGGACATTAAGTACTGATTTTCAATTACTTGCAAAATTAAATTAATTATTATGCAATCCACAAAATTACCAACAGACAAACTGGCATTTCAGCATGTTTGAATAATTTACAAAAGTGAATTTCTTATTCTGCTGAAAAAAAATTAAATTTGAAACTTGTAAAATTTTATTGAATGTCAAAAAACCTTAATTACCGACAAAACCCTAATTTCCCAAACCGCTATATTTCCCCGGAAAAATTATTTTTTTACCTCCAGCAGGATTTCAGCGATTATATTTTTGAAGTTGGGAAGTCGTATTTGGGAAAGCCCATTTATAAAATGACGTTAGGTACGGGTAATGTGAGAGTCCTGGCATGGTCCCAAATGCATGGAAATGAGTCCAACGCTACCCACGCAATGCTGGATCTGCTGGAAATTTTTAAATTTCAGCCAGATTTAAAGGAAAAATTATTCTCCCTGATTACCCTTGATTTCATATTCATGTTAAATCCAGACGGTTCAGAAAAATGGACCCGCAGAAACGCTTTGGATATCGACATGAACAGGGATTTTCTTAAGCTATCAAGCAAAGAATTTTCAATACTGAAGAATATCGCGGAAAATGGGAATTATAGTTATGGACTCAATCTTCATGAACAGAGAACCATTTTTACCACGGACGGCGAGCATCCGGCGACTCTTTCCTTCTTAGCACCTTCAGTAAATGCTCAAAGAGAAATTAATGAAACGCGAAAAATAGCAATGGCAGTAATTGTTAAGATTTATGAAAATTTGAAAACTGTTATTCCAAATCAGATTGCGAGATATTCCGACGAATTTTATCCTACTTCTGTGGGGGATAACTTTTCGAAGATGGGTTTACCAACCATTCTTTTTGAAGGCGGACATTTTATCAATGATTATAACCGTATAAACACAAGAAAATACTACACACTGGCTTTGTATGAGAGTTTAAATGCAATTGCGGCATTGAAAGGGTCAACTGAAAACTGGGAAGAATACCAGAAAATTCCGGAAAACAGAGAAACGCATTACGACATTATTTACAGAAACGTAAAACTGAATACAGATTTTGAATGTATTCTTGATATTGCGGTGCAGTACCGGGAAGAACTGCGCGAAGGTGATGACGAAATATCTTTTATCCCAATTGTGATGGAAGTAGGAGACGTGGGTATAAAAAAAGGCTGGAAAGAGATCGACTGCACCGGTAGAACCTTCCTTTCTGAACGTAAATTCCCTAAATTGGATGCCGAAGTCGATTTTACTATTGAATAAAAAAACGGAGTCTTTTGGACTCCGTTGTATGTTTATATGGATGTGAATTAGTTAATTACTTTTATTCCGCTTGCCATAAATCTGATTTCCTCCTGTGGCTTGGTAATGGCGTCAATTTCTGCCTGAGACTTTTTCGCGTCTTCAGCGTAGTGCTTCTGTTCATCAACAGAAATTACTTTCGTTTCGGCATTTCCTTCAAGAATTACTGTTTTTCCTTTTAGAGCGGTAGGTACGAAGAACGCGTAGTCTTTCATTTTAACGAAAAATTTCTCGTTGTTATCTGTTTCCACTGTTAACCAGCAGCCTTTTTTGTCGCATACTTCAATTACTTTACCTTTTACCGCAACATTTTCCAGCTTTTTGCTGGATTTCAGTTTCTTCTGAAGCTTTTTAGCAGGTATCGCGTTTTTTTCCGCGGTTACAGAAGGCTGAGATCCATATACTTCACCAACTAAAGCATTTCCTGCGGGTGGACCCACTTTTTTTTCTGTTTCCTGAGCAAACATCACTGTAGAAAATGCCAGCGTTAACAAAAAGACAATTTTTTTCATTTCTTAAATTTTTTCAAAAATAATAAATTTTATTCATCCGAATCCCTTGAAACCAATATTTCATTCAAAAAATATAATTATCGTCAGCTAAAAATGCAAACGGTTACGGAAAATCTATATATTTACTTTTTAAAAGGCACACGGTAAACAGGTTTTAATTTCCAAAACCTTCATCAATTAAAAATTTATGCAGAAAAAACTTAAACTTTGGGACGCTACGATGCTCGTAATGGGTTCTATGATAGGCAGTGGGATATTTATAGTAAGTTCGGATATGATGCGGAATCTGGGTTCCGGTTACTGGCTGATTACCGTTTGGGTGATTACTGCAATTATGACGATCGCTGCTGCAATTTCTTACGGCGAACTGTCAGCGATGTTTCCCAAAGCGGGCGGACAATATACCTACATTACAGAAATTTTCGGAAAGATGACCGGTTTTCTTTATGGTTGGGGACTGTTCACCGTAATTCAAACAGGAACAATTGCGGCTGTTGCTATGGCTTTTGGGAAATTTACAGCCTATCTCATTCCGGCGCTTAATAATTCAGATCCTATTTTCCAGAGCGGAACTTTTCGGATTACCTGGGTTCAGATTTTAGCCATTGTAGTAATCCTTTTACTCACGTATATCAACACGAAAGGAGTTAAAAACGGCAAATTTCTACAGAACTTGTTCACCGCTTCCAAAATAATCGCGCTGATTGGGATCATTGTTTTCGGATTTCTGTTTGTGAAAGATTCTCAGTGGGCTTCAAATATGAGTTTTGGCTGGAACGGTTTTCAGGATTTCGGTAAGGAAGTGGGGAATGATTTGTTACCAACCGGCTGGAAATCCATCGGCAGCATTACGCTTTTGGGCGGAATCGCTGCTGCAATGGTAGGTTCGGTGTTCAGTTCAGTCGCCTGGGAAAACGTAACATTTGTTTCCGGAGAAATCGAAAATCCAAAGAAAAATGTTGTAAAATCAATGGTTTTGGGAACTACCGTAGTTATGGTTTTATACCTATTGGTGAATTTCGTTTATCTAAATGCTTTAGAGCGCGATGCAATCGCTTTTGCCGATAAAAACCGTCCTGCGGTCGCCGCCTCTGAAGTTATTTTCGGAAATCTTGGAACAGTAATTATGGCGGTTCTGGTTATGATTTCCACCTTTGGCTGTATCAACGGATTGGTGTTGGCAGGCGCACGGGTGTTCCAAACGATGGCAAAAGACGGTTTGTTTTTTAAACAGGCCATTGATAATAACAGAAATGATGTTCCGGAAAAGTCCCTCTGGATGCAGGGAATCTGGGCATCAGTACTTGCCCTTAGCGGACAATACGGCGATTTGCTCGACATGATTTCGTTTGTAATTGTGCTGTTTTATATGATCACCGTTTTCGGAGTAATTTATTTACGAATCAAAAAACCTGGAATCGAAAGACCTTATAAAACCTGGCTTTATCCGGTTACACCGCTAATTTATCTGATTATTGGTATGGCATTTTGCGTGCTGCTCATCTGGTTTAAGCCGCAGTACACTTGGCCCGGATTTATTTTAATTTTGCTCGGATTGCCTGTTTACTGGTTTATCAACAGAAAAAATGTTTGAGTAGTTTTTAGGAGCAACACGGTTTGTTTTTCTTTTCGAGTCTTCACCTGCTGTTCATTACAATCTTTTCAGCTGATCGGCGGCGGCAAAGCCGCCGCCGATCAGCTGAAAAAGGATTTCCATTGCCATCAGGGCTAGAATGTCATTCAGTTTTTCTTCCCAAGGGTTTTAAATTATTTGCCTTACTTTTAAAGAAAAATAAAAATGTCAGAATTAGTTCCGGTTTTCCAGTCGTCATATCTTTATGAAATCGAGCTCGCCAAAACCAAGCTCGCCTCGCGCGACATCCCAAGCCATATTAAAAACGAATACGTAAACAACATCGCTGTTTTTCCTATTTCCCAAAACTATTTTCTATTGGTAAACGAGCGGGATTTGGAAGAAGCGCTGAAAATTCTTCAGGAAACAAACGACATCGAAGGAGACGGAAATCCACTGTAACTTCGAAACACAGACAAACTTATTTTTTAGCCCCGATTGCAGCGTAAATCCTTTTTGGTACAATGCCAAAAAGATTGCAGCGGAAAGCGGGACTGCATTCCCTGAGAAGATCCCAGCTTCCTGCTCCTAAAAACCCTCAGTTTTCCTTTTGTCCTGCCTCATAATTCCTTATCTTTGGCTCAAATTTTACAACAAAATGATCGATTGGAAAACCGTAAAAGAATACGAAGATATTACCTACCAAAAAAGTGGTGCCGTGGCAAGAATTGCTTTCAACAGACCCGAAGTCCGCAACGCATTCCGCCCCAAAACTACCTCCGAATTATATGATGCTTTTTACCACGTTTCAGAAGATGCTTCTGTAGGCGTTGTGCTACTTACCGGCGAAGGTCCGAGCCCTAAAGACGGCGGACATGCATTTTGCAGCGGCGGAGACCAGAAAGCAAGGGGCGAACAGGGATATGTAGGTGATGACGGACGTCACCGTCTGAATATTCTTGAAGTTCAACGTTTAATACGTTTCATGCCGAAAGTTGTTATTGCGGTGGTAAACGGTTGGGCAGTTGGCGGCGGACATTCATTACACGTTGTTTGCGATCTTACTTTAGCCAGTGAAGAACACGCGATCTTTAAACAGACCGACGCCGATGTTACCAGTTTTGATGGCGGTTACGGTTCCGCATATTTGGCGAAAATGGTCGGCCAGAAAAAAGCCCGTGAAATTTTCTTTTTAGGAAGAAATTATTCTGCCAGAGAGGCGGAAGCAATGGGAATGGTAAACGCGGTGATTCCACACGCCGAACTCGAAGAAACATCTTATCAGTGGGCGCAGGAGATTTTAGGAAAATCGCCGATGTCGATCCGGATGTTAAAATTCGCAATGAATCTTACCGATGATGGAATGGTTGGCCAGCAGGTTTTTGCCGGTGAAGCAACTCGTCTTGCGTACATGACCGAAGAAGCCAAAGAAGGCAGAAACGCATTCCTTGAAAAAAGAAAGCCCGATTTCGGGGAAAACAAATGGATTTCTTAATTGGTTAATTAACCACCAACCACAACCACCAACTAAATGACAGATTGGATACAAGCCGCAAGATTGCGCACTTTGCCGCTTTCGATGAGCGGAATTATAATGGGTTCCTTCATCGCAAGATGGCGGATTCTCGAAAACGGCGGTACCTGGGACTGGCAGATTTTTGCCATGGCACTTTTGGTTACGCTGCTTTACCAGATTCTCTCCAATTTTGCCAATGATTATGGAGACGGAATTAAAGGCACAGATAAACTCAGAATAAACGAAGCCGAGCAGCGGGCAGTTGCTTCCGGGAGAATTACCCCAAACCAAATGAAGAATGCTGTGATTTTATTCGCCGTACTTTCCTTGATTGCTACAGTTGCTCTTTTATATCTGGCTTTTTTCAGGGAAAATTTAATGAACGAATTCTACACTTTTGTAGGATTGGGCATTGCCTGTATTTTGGCAGCGATAGGGTATACGGTGGGCAAAAAACCTTATGGATACTTAGGATTAGGTGATATTTTTGTGTTTGTTTTCTTTGGTTTGGTTTCGGTTTGTGGAAGTTATTTTCTTTTTACAAAAACTTTCCATTGGGACATGCTTTTGCCCGCAACAACAATCGGAATGCTGAGCGCCGCAGTTCTAAATCTTAACAATATGCGCGATATCGAAAGCGATGCACTCAGTGGAAAGAAAACTTTGGCCTTGCGAATGGGATACCGATATGCAATGGTTTACGAAATCGTTCTATTACAGCTACCCTTAATTCTGATGCTTGTCTTTATGATGATGAACGGCCTTCACGAAAAAGGAAACTATTATGCATTTATTTTCTTTATCCTCGTATTTCCGATGACCGCGCTGAGAAGAAAAATTATGCAGACCAAAGAACCGAAAGAGCTCGATCCATACCTGAAGCAGGTTGGGATTTTTACCCTTATTATAAGTGTTTTAGTAGCTTTCGGCCTGAATTATTTCAATTAAAAATAGTAATCAATGAAAATTCAATTCCTCGGACAAAACTGTTTTTTGTTTACTTATAACGGTAAAAATATTCTCAGCGACCCTTTTTATAATTTCCAGAAAGAAAAATCGGGATTTGATATTGCAATGCAACAAATTGATTATGTGTTAATTACGCATGCGCACGGCGACCATACAGCAGATGTGAAAGAAGTTTTACACTATCATCCTGAAACTCAAATTATTGCCCAACCAGAAATATGTGGATATTTCAGCCATCCGAATTCTGTTGACATCAACTTTGGCGGATCTGCCAAGTTGGATGATTTGAAGATTTCTATGGTTCCTGCGTCGCATACGTCCAGCTTTCCGGACGGAACTTATGGTGGTGAACCTTGCGGCTATATTTTTAGGTTTCCGGGTAAAAACATCTATTTTGCTGGTGATACAGGGGTAATGGCAGATATGGCGCTGTTTCCACAATTATTCGGAAATATTGATCTGGCGATTCTGCCGGTAGGTTCGCATTATACGATGTGTGCAAGAAAAGCAAGTTTTGCAGCTGCAGAACTTTTAAAAACGAAGAAAGTAATCGGCTGCCATTTTGATACATTTCCGCCCATTTCAATAAATCACGATGAAGCTTTGAAAATTTTTGAAGAAAAAGGGGTGGAGTTGTTATTGCCTAAGTTGGGAGAAACCTTTGAAATTTAGGCATAAAAAAATGGCAAGCGATCTACATCACACCGCTACAACCGTTTACCTTTGCTGCGTTCCCACCCTGGAGGATTCACAGGAGCTGGTTGTGTAGGACTTGCCGGTGCAAAGATAGGGCTTTAAATTAAAATTCAAAATTGAAAATAAAAAAAAATCAAAATTTATAAAATCTCTTATGGTTAAAAATGTTTATGCAGTTGGTTTTGTGCTGTTTATCGTAACAATGATTCTTTTCTTTGCTATGTATTTTTTGGGGATGAATGTTGATTATTTCAACAATTCTGTCCTTTTAAACGCATTCTTGCTTCCTGCCGTGTACGTGGCAGGCGCATATATATCTGTAAACTCGGCGAAAAAAATGGGGGAACCGATGGGTTTTCAGGCGGTTTTTGGGAGATCTTTCAAACCAATGTTTGTAGGCGGGTTTCTTTCCATTTTAACCATGTTTCTTTTCCTGAATTTTGCGGATAAAGGTGCCAAGGATTTGCTAAATTTCCAGTATATAGAAAGGCAGAAAACCGAATTGACCAACGAGTATGAAAAGGCTAAAAGTACGATGGTTAAAGATGAAGAGAAAGCTGAACTCGAAAAAAATTACCAGAACCGATTAAAAAGTTTCTCCCCGGAAATGATTAAAGATAAAGACATGTTTTCCTTCCGTCAGTTCACGTATTATTTCGGAGCGATAATGGTTTTTTACGTAATTTTGTCAGTGTTTTTTGCGAGCTTCTTTAGAAGTAGATTAGAAGAATAATTTAGTGGTTATCAGTGCTTTAAACATCAAAAGTATTAGCTAAAAATTTCAACAATATTAAATGAATTTATCCATCATAATACCTCTTCTCAATGAAGAGGATTCCCTTGAAGAATTATTTTCAAGAATTCACAACGTCTGCACGACCTCAAATCTTTCTTACGAGATTTGGTTTGTTGACGATGGCAGCACCGATCTTTCCTGGAGCATCATTGAAAATATGAAAGTTCAGTTTCCCCAGATTCATGGGATAAAATTTTCAAGAAATTACGGTAAGTCTCAGGCTCTACACGCAGCTTTCGAAAAAGCACAGGGCGAAGTCGTAATCACGATGGATGCTGATTTACAGGACTTTCCAGAAGAAATTCCGGATTTATACAAGATGGTGAAAGAAGAGGATTACGATATTGTTTCGGGCTGGAAAAAGAAACGTTTCGACAATGTGATGACCAAAAATCTTCCCTCAAAACTCTTCAACGCAGCTGCCAGAAAAGTTTCCGGAGTCGAACTTCACGATTTTAACTGCGGTCTGAAGGCTTATAAAAAACAGGTTGTAAAATCAATCGATGTTTATGGCGATATGCACCGGTACATTCCGGTTTTGGCTGCCAATGCCGGTTTCCGGAGAATTACCGAGAAAGAAGTACAGCATCAGGCAAGACCTTACGGGACCTCAAAATTCGGTACAGAAAGGTTTGTACGCGGATTTCTTGATTTAATCACGCTTTGGTTCGTAAGCCGTTTTGGCGGAAGACCCATGCACTTTTTTGGTGCAGTTGGTACCCTCATGTTTATTGTAGGATTTTTATCCGCATTCTGGCTCGGAATTTCAAAATTAATCGATGTTTCAAGAGGAATTTATGGACATTTGCTCACCAATAATGCATGGTTTTTTATTGCATTAACGATGATGATTCTGGGAACGTTGCTCTTCATTGCAGGATTTTTGGGCGAAATGATTATTAGAACAAACCGCGAACACAAAAATTATAATATAGACGAGGTAATTTAATCAAATGAAAAATCTGTTTATCTTACTCCTTGCTTTTACTGTCATTTCCTGTGGAGATATTTCTCCCAAAGGGAATATTGAAAGCAAAGATATTCCGCTTGATGAATTTGTTAACCTAAATTTAAAAGGCAAATTCCGCCTGTTTTACATCAAAAGCGACAGCAGTTTTGTGAACGTGGAAACTTACCCGAATATTTTAAATAATCTTAAAATCAAGGTTAAAGACAAAACCTTGAACATCGAGGAAAAGCGCGCTGTAAAAGACATTGACTTTTACAACGTTACCATTTATTCTAAGTATAATCTGGAGAAGGTTTCGATCTCCGACTCTGTAGAAATGAACATTTCCAGCGAAATTAAAACCGACAACTTCCGGTTGAATTTAAAAAATAATGGTAAATTTATTGGGTCAGTTAATTCCCGCCGGGCAGAAGTGGAAATGACGGGAAAAAGCCGCGCGAACTTCCTGGGCAAAACAAAAGATGCGGTAATTAAAATTTCCGATACCGCAAGCATTATCGCTCCTTACTGGAACATCGAAAATTTGAATATTTCCTCACAAAACGGAATTTATGCTGAAGTAAATGTAAAGGATTCGCTTAAAGGAACCATTAAAAATACGTCAAAAATGGTTTACTATGATGATCCGATCCGCGCGTTTAAGAGTGATAAAACGGCTAATGTTCAGAACAGGAAGATGGAGTAATAAAATTCAGTAATATAAACGTTATCAAATAAAATAAACATGACTACTTTAGAAAAAGCAAAACTCTGGCTTACAGATACTTTCGACAAAGAAACACAAAATACCATCCAAAACTGGATTGATACCAATTCTGATGACCTCGAGGATTCATTTTACCGTGAACTGGAGTTCGGAACCGGCGGAATGCGCGGAATTATGGGCGTGGGAACAAACCGACTTAATAAATATACTTTAGGACAGGCAACACAGGGTCTCGCAAACTACCTGCATACGCAGTTTCCCGGTGAAGAGATAAAAGTGGCAATCGCTTATGATGTACGAAATAATTCCAAGGAATTTGGTAAAATGTGTGCGGATGTACTTACAGCCAATGGGATTAAGGTTTTGCTCTTCAAAGAACACCGTCCGACTCCCGAGCTTTCTTTCACCGTTCGCGACAAAAAATGTAATGCAGGAATCGTGCTTACTGCGTCTCACAATCCGCCTGAATACAACGGTTACAAAGTTTATTGGAACGATGGAGCACAAATTGTTCCGCCTCATGATGATTTAATTATAAAAGAAGTTTATTCTGTAAAATTTGATGAAATTAAATTCAGCGGAAATGATGACTTAATTGAATGGATCGGCGAAGAGCAGGATGATGTCTATATCGATGCCTGCATGGAGAATTCGCTTTATCAGAAAGATAAAATCGGCTACGATAACTTAAACATTGTATTTACTTCGATTCACGGAACTACTTATAAAACAGTTCCTCAGGCACTTAAAAAAGCAGGTTTCACAAAAGTTGATCTGGTTCGCGAGCAGATGATTCCAAGCGGAAATTTCCCTACCGTAGAATCTCCAAACCCAGAGGAACCCGCAGCGTTGGAAATGGCGATGGATTTAGCCCGAATTACCAATGGAGACATTGTAATCGGTACTGACCCGGATGGTGACAGATTAGGTATTGCAGTGAGAAATTTAGATGGCGAAATTCAATTGCTGAACGGTAATCAATGCAACACTATTCTTACGTATTACATTCTGGAGCAGTGGAAAAAAGCCGGAAAAATTACCGGTAAAGAATTCATAGGATCCACGATCGTAACTTCTGATATTTTTATTGATATCGCAGCAAAATTTGGTATTGAATGTAAAATCGGCTTAACCGGATTCAAATGGATCGGTAAAATGATCCGGGAAGCGGAAGGTGAGCAGAAATTCGTTTGTGGCGGTGAAGAAAGTTTTGGTTTCATGACCGGAGATTTTGTGCGCGACAAAGATTCATGTGGATCAATTCTCCTGGCATGCGAACTTGCAGCCTGGTGCAAAGCCAACGGAAAAACGGTTTACCAGTATATGATCGAGATTTATGAAGAAATCGGTATGTACTATGAAGGTTTGATCAATGTTGTAAGAAAGGGAAGAAGCGGTGCCGAAGAAATCAAGCAGATGATGACAGATTTCCGTGAAAATCCGCCTCAGGAAATCGCCGGATCAAAAGTGGTGGAAGTTAGGGATTATCAGGAACAGACTTCGCAGAATATTACCGACAGCAAAAAATCTGTAATGGACGGAATTCCCAAATCTAACGTATTGATTTATTACACACAAGACGGAACCAAAGTCTGCGTAAGACCTTCCGGAACAGAACCGAAAATTAAATTTTATGTTTCTGTGAAGGATTCAATCGCTTCTGAGCAGGATTTCCGCGAAAAACTTATTGTTTTGGATCAGAAAATTAATCAGGTAAAAGCAGATTTAAAACTTTAAAAGTCAAAAATTAAATTACCTAATTGAGCAATCATATGAAAGTATCAAAACTCGCCCACAATCTTATCGGTTCAGAAATTATTAAAATTGGTAATCAGGTAAATGATCTGAAAGCGCAGGGCGCCGAGATCGCCAATCTTACCATCGGTGATTTGGATGCCAATATTTACCCGATTCCCGCAAGACTGAAAGAAGAAATTCAGAAGGCTTACCAAAATAACCTGACCAATTATCCGCCGGCAAACGGCCTTTTATCTCTGAGAAAAACTGTTTCCGAAGATTTAAAAAATCGCTGGAATCTTGAATATTCCGCAGATGAAATCTTAGTGGCAGGCGGCTCCAGACCTTTAATTTATGCTACTTTCAAAACGATTGTTGATGAAGGTGATAAAGTAGTGTATCCAATTCCTTCGTGGAACAACAACCATTATGCCTATTTGACCCACGCTGAAAAAATTGAAGTTGAAACGTCTCAGTCCAATAACTTTTTGCCGACTGCAGAGGAATTGAAACCTCATTTGGAAGGTGCAGTTCTGCTGGCTTTATGTTCTCCGCTGAATCCGACCGGAACAATGTTTACTAAAGATCAGCTCACCGAAATTTGTGAACTCATTCTGGAAGAGAATAAAAAACGCGGTGAGAATGAAAAACCGCTTTATCTGATGTATGATCAGATTTACGCGATGCTTACTTTTGATGAAGAGCATTTCAATCCTGTTTCTCTTTTCCCGGAAATGAAGAAATACACCGTTTTTATCGACGGGACTTCGAAATGTTTTGCGGCAACGGGAGTCAGAGTAGGTTGGAGTTTTGGTCCTACGGAAATTATTGACAAAATGAAAGCATTACTCGGCCACATCGGGGCCTGGGCGCCAAAACCTGAGCAGCAGGCCGTTTCGGTATTTTTGGGTGAGCCGGAAAATGTAGACTTTTTTGTGAATGACTTTAAGGGAAAAATCGCTGACAGTTTAAAAATTCTGCATACCGGAATTCAGGAAATGAAATCCCGCGGGTTGCAGGTCGACAGTATTAAACCGATGGGTGCACTGTATCTCACCATTGAGCTTGATTATTTAGGCAAAACAAAACCTGACGGTTCACAGATTGCGGATTCGTCTGACCTTGTATTTTATTTGATCAACGAAGCTGGTGTGGCGCTTGTACCATTTTCGGCGTTCGGAAATTCACGGAATATGCCGTGGTTTAGGGCATCAGCAGGTGGTTTGTCTTCGGACGAAATCAGAAATATGTTGCCAAGACTCGAAAATGCACTTTCAAAACTTTCTTAAGCATGAAAATTATCGCTGTGATACCCGCACGCTATGAAGCCAGCCGTTTTCCCGGAAAGCTGATGCAGATTTTGGGCGGTAAAACGGTAATTGCCACAACTTACCAAAATGTTGTAGCTACGGGTTTGTTCGATGAAGTATTTGTTGCCACGGATTCCGAAATCATTTTTGATGAAATCATCAAAAAAGGAGGAAACGCAGTGATGACAGGTCAGCATGAAACGGGAAGTGACCGAATTGCAGAAGCAGTTCAGAACATTGATTGCGATATTGTGGTGAATGTTCAGGGAGATGAACCTTTTCTGAAAACCGAACCGTTAAAACAGTTAATTTCCGTTTTTGAGGATGATTCTGAAGAAAAAATTTCATTGGCATCACTAAAAATTAAATTAAAAAATACGGAGGAAATAGAAAATCCTAATCATGTAAAAGTGATTACCGATAATCATGGTTTTGCGCTCTATTTCAGCAGGTCTGTAATTCCTTATCCGCGCGAAATTCATCCGGAGGTAGAATATTTCAAGCATATTGGCGTTTATGCTTTCAGGAAAAAGGCACTGATTACTTTCGCCCAACTTCCGATGAAACCACTTGAAATTTCAGAGAAAATTGAATGTATACGCTATTTGGAATACGGGATGAAAATTAAAATGATCGAAACAGATTTCGTAGGAGTAGGCATTGATGTTCCGGAAGACCTGGAGCAAGCACGGGCAATTTTAGGAGCGCGCGAGAGTTCTTAAATTCAAAAAGTATATATTTGACAAATAAACAGACCGATTAATGAGAAAGATATTGCTAGTATTCATCATGTTGATGAGCGGAATTGTTTCCGCACAAACCGCAAAGGAAATTATAGAAAAAAATATAGAACTCTCAGGAGGTTTAACCAACTGGAAACTTTTAAATTCGATCATCATTCAGGGAAGGCTTACATTAGGAATAAACGATCATTATCCTATTAAAATCTTCCAGGAAAGGCCAAATCTTACGAAAACAGTAATTACAATCAATAAAAAGGAGACTGCAATTGAAGGTTACGACGGTAAAAAAGGATATGCCATGAATTATGCGACCAATAAGCTGCAGGAATATCCGAACTATATTGCTGAAAGTTTCGATACCGATTTTATTGACTGGGAAAGCAAAGGATTTGAAGCAAACTATCTGGGAAAGGAGAAAGTAGGAGAAACATACTGTCATAAAGTTGAACTTATAAAAAATGTAAATAAAACACTGTATTATTTCGACTCTAAATCGTATATGCTGCTGAAGGAGGTAAAAACCGATGAAACGCTTGTATACAGTGATTACAAAAAAGTGGGAAGCTTATTGATGCCCTTTAGAATTGAATCTTCGACTCCTAAAAAAGACAGTGATTACGTTATGCTGATTAATAAGATTGAAACCAACAAGGTTCTGCCCCCGAATACTTTTAAATTTTAAGCTAAATACACCTTAAAAAAATGAAAAAAATATTTATAATTCTGTTGTCAATTGGTGCCTTTATTCAGAGTTGCACGCAGCAGAAAAAAGAAATTTCACAGGATAAAAACACAGCCATGAAAAATATTTATGATTATAAAGTAGAAAGTGGAGACGGTAATGAGATAAATTTTGCTGATTTTAAAGGCAAAAAAATTCTCATCGTAAACACCGCATCAGAATGTGGTTTCACACCACAATATGCTGATCTTGAGCAAATTTCAAAGGAATATGCAGACAAGGTTGTTGTTGTAGGTTTTCCTGCAAATAATTTTGGAGGGCAGGAACCTGGAACAAATGAAGAAATTGGAGCATTTTGCCAGAAAAATTTTGGAGTTACTTTTCCTATCGCAGCAAAAGTTTCGGTGAAAGGCGAGGATACTGCGCCGCTCTTTAAATATCTAACGGATAAGAACTTGAATGGCGTAAAAAACACGACCATTCTCTGGAACTTTACTAAGTTTCTTTTAGATGAAAACGGAAAATTAATTGACAGTTTCGTCAGCACAACAAAACCCACCGACGAGGCCATTACAAAATATTTTAAATAAAAAAACCGCAACATAATTGTTGCGGTTTTTTTTAGCGGTAACGCTCGTGTTCCTTATTTTTAGAAAATCTCGCGATAATCGGTTTGAAGAGACTTTTGTATTTCTCAATATCAAAGAGCTGGGAATCAGTTAGTGCTTTATACGTGAGCCATGCACCGAAAGGAAAGAGTACCATATTCGGTAACCACGCCGCCAGATAGGGATCCATTTTGCCGGACCAAGCCATGTTTTCAACGGAAAGATTTAAGACGTAGAAAATAATGAATACCACGATCGCGATTACAACAGGGAGTCCCAATCCGCCTTTCCGGATGATTGAACCCAGACTTGAACCAATCAAAAAGAAAATAAGACAGGTCACCGAATAAGAAAATATTCGCTGTTGGTAAATAATAATACGGGAATAGAATGCGTGTAATCCCTGTATCTGCTCACTTTTATTAATGTTAAGTTGCTTTACGCTTTCTACTTTATTAAATGCAGCATATAGCAGTTCCTGCTTTTTTTTCTGCTTCATGGTGTCCAGTTTCGGAGTCGGGAGGACGGCCTTTTTGGCTGGAGTTTTATCAATATAGCTTACAAAGCCGTTGGTTTGGTTGATCAGTTCACTGCTGATATTTCCTAAAACCACGTTGTTCTCTTTTTTAGCAGCGTCAATGGTGGAGTTGAGTTCGATAAAATTCTGGAAAGAATAATCATCAGTGATTTTCTCAGCCTCGAGAGCCTTATTGATAATATCTGAAATATTGAAATGTGAAACCAACGTATCAAACTTTATCGCCTGATCTGGCTGTTTAAGACGCTGGTTGTAATCGATATTACCAATATTGTCTTCAAAAATATGGCCATTGAACAACACAAGTTTTAAATAATTTCTGTTGTCCGCCTGAACAAATTTTCCTTTTTCGGCTACAATAGACTGCTGGTTTTCATAGGAATTCGCCATTTTATGAATGAAAACCCCTTCCAGATTTTCTCCGTTCTCTCCCGAAATCTTGTCGAATTTCACGCTGTAACCCGGAATCTGCTGTATAAACTGACCCGGTGTAAAATTCAGTGCGGGTTTAGTGGCGGCGATGTTGTAGAGCATGTTTTTCGCTTTCCGCTGAAAGTCGGGTATGACATTATTGGAAAAGACAAACAGAAACAGCGAAAAAATTATTGATACAAAAAACAGAGGCAACATAATTCTGGTGAGAGAAATTCCCGCAGCTTTCATGGCGGCCAGCTCATAACGTTCCCCAAAATCCCCAAAGGTCATAATCGAAGAAAGCAGTATTGTGAGCGGCAAAACAAGTTGTACAACAATTGCAGAAAGGTAGGAGAGTAATCTGAGAATTTCCCAATAACTCAAACCTTTTCCGGTAAATTGTGACAGCCGGATCCATATGATGTTAACCACAAAAATGAAAAACAGCACACTGAAAATAAAAATAAACGGTCCGAAGAAAGTTTTAATGACGTAGCCGTCGAGCTTTTTTATCATGCGTCAAATTTACCAAAAAAATCACAAGCATAAAGTGTTACAGCATTCAAAAAAAAGCCCTCTTTTTTGCAGAGGGCTTTAAATTTTGGAAGTGTTAAAGTTCCGTGTAAATATAGTTTTTATACTGTTCTTTATCAAAGTTAAACATGTTGCTGTTTAAGCTCTGATTCACTTTATAATCACTGATCGCGATTACCGAAACTGAGTTGTCTGTAGAGAACTGTTCAAGTTTAACGATCTGCTTTTTTGCATCATTAATAAACAGATTTACTTCTTTAATACCGTTTTTGGCAGTGGGAATAAGCTTGATTTGATCCGCATTTACTCCATTCACATTTTTTTTACCAATATATTTTACCGTGTAACCTTTCTTATATTCCTCGATATAATTTAAAGGTGAAAACATCTGCTCAGAACCTGTTGGTTTTGCTGCAGTGATTTCCTGGTCTTCGGCAGAAATATTATAGATTTTATTTCCATCAAAAATCTGCTCGGTTCCCATAATTTTAAGTTTATACTTATCCTTAGCGGAGTAGAAGATGCCGGGCTCCGTCTTGGTTACCGTTTTGCCGGCGCCAGTTCCGTATACAAATTTGAAGTAAACATTATTTTTAGATTTATAATTCTGCGCAACTGCATCCAATAAATTTTTAGCTTTTGCGTCAATTTTCTGTGCTGAAAAACTAGCGGCAGTACCGAGTGCAAAAATTCCAAGGGTAAATTTTTTCAATATACTTTTCATTCTTTTTTTTGTTTTTGGATTAAAATTTTTAAGTAAAGTTAAACTGTTGTTTAAAGTTTGCTTTATTTGCGCAATTCTTCCAAAAACTGTTCCAAAGAATTCAGATCACTGATCTGCACTTCTCTTGCCTTAGCACCGTTGAAGCCGCCAACAATGCCGCTTGCTTCCAGTTGATCCATGATTCTTCCCGCGCGGTTATAACCCAATTTAAGCTGACGCTGAAGCATTGATGTAGAGCCTTGCTGAGTTGATACAATGATTCTAGCGGCATCTTCGAAAAGCGCATCTTTTTCATTGGGATCAAATGCTCCAACGGTTGAAGTGGCTTCCTCGCTGGAATATTCCGGAAGCATGAAAGCACTGGCGTAACCCTTCTGTTCACCAATGAATTCTGCAATTTTTTCCACTTCAGGAGTGTCAACAAACGCACACTGAAGACGGAGGATTTCGTTTCCGTTGAAATAAAGCATATCTCCTTTTCCAATTAGCTGGTCTGCACCCGGTGAATCCAGAATCGTTCGTGAATCCACACTTGAAATTACCCGGAAAGCAGCTCTTGCCGGGAAATTTGCTTTAATCATCCCCGTAATTACGTTTACTGATGGTCTTTGGGTGGCGACAATAAGGTGAATGCCGACAGCTCTCGCTAACTGTGCAAGTCTTGCGATCGGGAGTTCAACTTCTTTACCGGCGGTCATAATCAGGTCCGCAAATTCATCTACGACCAAAACGATATACGGCAGATAGCGGTGTCCGTTCTCAGGATTCAGCTTTCTTTCAGTGAATTTTTTGTTGTATTCTTTTAGATTTTTACAGAACGCATTTTTAAGTAAATCGTAACGCTGATCCATCTCAATACAGAGGGAATTCAGGGTGTTAATCACTTTGTGGGTATCAGTAATAATAGCATCGTCACCGTCAGGAAGTTTTGCCAGATAATGTCGTTCAATTTTTGAATAAAGCGAAAGTTCCACTTTTTTTGGATCAACCATCACAAATTTCAGTTCGCTTGGATGTTTTTTATAAAGAAGTGAAGTAAGAATTGCATTGATACCTACTGATTTTCCCTGTCCGGTAGCTCCTGCCATTAGTAAATGCGGCATTTTTGCTAAATCTGCCATGAAAATTTCGTTGGAAATCGTTTTCCCGAAAACCACCGGCAAATCCATATCGGTATTCTGGAATTTCTGGGAAGCAATAACACTTCGCATAGAAACCATGGAAGGATTTTTTCTCGGAACTTCAATCCCAATCGTCCCTTTACCTGGCATTGGCGCAATAATACGGATTCCAAGTGCTGAAAGGTTCAACGCGATATCATCCTGTAATTTTTTGATGGATGCAACCCGTATTCCCGCTTCCGGAACGATTTCATACAAGGTTACGGTAGGTCCTACAGTGGCTTTGATTTCAGCGATTCCTACATTAAAATTTTTGAGTAGACCAACAATTTTATTTTTGTTTTCTTCAAGTTCATCTCTGTTGATGGAGATTTCCTCGTTTCCGTAATCCCTTAGCAGATCTACTGTAGGCATCTGGAATTTCGCCAGATCGAGTTTATGGTCATAAAGCCCGTGTTTATCAACAAGTTCCTGGGATTTTATGTCGGATTCGTCAAGAATATCTATGGTCTTAGCGACTTCAACCTTAAAATCAATGTCATCAGATTTTGTTGATGCTACATTATTGCCCGCAGTCGGATTTAAATTCAAGGAATTTCCATTATTCTCTGTTACGGTCACATTCGAAATTTCACCGTTGTCGAATGAAGTTTTATTTGGTGTTTTAATCGTTTCAAAATCATTACTGATTTCGACCTCAGGAAAACCTTTTACAGGAATTTCCGCTGCAAAAGGAATTGTTTTAGCAGGTGATTGAGCTGGAATTTCATTCCCTTCACTGCTCAGTCCGTCCAGTTCTTCATCCGCTTCGAAATTTTCAGAAGAATTAGGCATCATGGCCTTTACTCGTCCGACCGTATTTTCGTTTAGATCATTAAGTTTCGCTTTCACATTGGAGGGACTCAGGTTGAATTCCAAAATAAAATAAAGTCCGATGCTTACTAAAAGAACGAGCCACAATCCCGCCATCCCGATTACGGACAGTAAAAAATCCATAATCTGGAATCCGTAGACGCCACTCAGAACACCCTGACCTTTGGTAATTGCGCCCATAAAAATTGGCAGCCAGCAAATGAAGAACAAAGAATGACCAATGGTTTTCCAGGGCTTGAAATAATTCTTTTTGAAAATCATCATCCCAACCACAAAAAACAGGAAAGCTACTGCAAAAGCAGCAATTCCAATACTTTCAAAAATAAAAATATTGCCAAGCCAATCGCCAATTTTACCGAAAATGTTAGATGATTGTACCGTTTTATCCAACATTGTACCCGCCTGGCTTTGGTCTGCTTTCCAGTTTGAAAGGTATGATACAAAGGAAAGGGTAAGAACTACAGAAAGCAGAACGAAAAGAACTCCAAAAAATATACGTGGTTTCGAAAGGGTTTTATTCTGTACAGCAGCGTGGGGCGGCGTAGGTTTAGTATTTTTTTCCATAATATGAATGTGGGCAAATTTAATAATAAATTTAAAAGTTTTTTGAGAATTGCTATAATTTTTCACGCAAAATACTTGCTGTTTAAGCGCTTTATTAATGATTTCAGTTATGACTTCAAGATAGGGATTTGTTTCGGAATGGTATTTGAATTTTTAAAACCTAAAAACCCCTAAATTTTAAAAATATGGACAATAATAAAATAAAACAGTCAGAAAAATCTCACGAGGAAAAGAGAAGTTTGGAAAATGACGAGAACCAAGATATTGAAACGCAAAACTCAGCAACTATAAGGTTGAAAGACGTGCGCAACCCAGAAATAACCCAGGAAAATTACGTGAAAGATGCCGAAAATGCAATTCCTCCCTTAGCGTGGAAAAATCAGAAAAAAGCATACGATGATGCTTGGGAAAATAACAAAAACCAACAGTTAGGCGAAGAGGTGTGAAAACTTCTCTAATTTCACAATTTAAAATATTACACTATGATCCCAGAAAATAACATCCCCGAACAAAACGATGAACTTAAAGAAATGAATTATAATCCGCAGGAGGATATATTTAATAAGGAAGAACCCGTTCCTATCGACGGAGACGGAAATCCAATTCTTAACGAAAATTCTAACGACGGCATGCCTTACGGTCTGGATATTCCCGGCTCGGAAGATGATGACAATTTCGAGCAGATTACGGACCAGATTCCGGATGAAGAAAACGTTATTCACACAACAATTGATAATGAAGATGATTCCGGGGAAACAAATGAAGATTTTGTACCTTAAATTTCGGTTAGAAAACATAATATCTAAATTCTCTTTCAATGAAAGGGAATTTTTTTATGAACATAAGCTAGGATTGTATTTTTGAATTTCAATATCTTTAAAACTTTAATTTAATACTTCGAATTTTGGATACAAAAACCTTCCAGGAAAAGATACAGCAGGGAATCCCCAACGAACTTCCGCAACCAAAACCATACGAACCACACATCAATCACGCACCGAAGCGTAAGGAAATTTTAACGGACGAAGAAAAAAAACTTGCGCTGAAAAATGCCCTAAGATATTTCGAGCCGAAATTTCATGCAGAACTTTTACCCGAATTCCGCGATGAACTTGAAAATTATGGAAGAATTTACATGTACCGTTTCCGTCCGGATTACGAGATGAAGGCAAGGCCGATTTCAGAATATCCCGGAAAATCTGAGCAGGCAAAAGCCATTATGCTGATGATTCAGAACAATCTGGATTACGCCGTAGCACAGCATCCGCATGAACTTATTACCTATGGCGGAAATGGCGCCGTATTCAGCAATTGGGCACAGTATCTTCTGACGATGAAATATCTGTCGGAAATGACCGATGAGCAGACTTTAACAATGTACTCCGGGCATCCGATGGGACTTTTTCCGTCGCATAAAGAAGCACCGAGAGTCGTTGTAACGAACGGAATGATGATTCCGAATTATTCAAAACCCGATGACTGGGAAAAATTCAATGCATTAGGAGTTTCGCAGTACGGACAAATGACCGCTGGAAGCTATATGTACATAGGGCCGCAGGGAATTGTGCACGGAACCACCATTACAGTTTTGAATGCTTTCAGAAAAATAAAAAAAGAAACACAAGGCGGACTGTTTGTAACTTCAGGTTTGGGAGGAATGTCTGGAGCACAGCCAAAAGCAGGAAATATCGCCGGCTGTATTACGGTTTGTGCGGAAGTAAACCCGAAAATCACAAAAATCCGTCATGAGCAGAAATGGATTGATGAAGTTCACGAAAATATAGAGGAACTTATTCAAAGAGTAAAGACCGCAAAAGAAAACAGCGAGACTGTTTCTTTGGCGTACTTAGGAAATGTTGTAGAGGTGTGGGAAAAATTTGATGAGGAAAATCTTAAAATTGATATTGGTTCTGATCAGACTTCTCTCCATAATCCGTGGGCGGGCGGCTATTATCCGGCCGGGATTTCCTTTGAAGAATCCAATAAAATGATGGCAGAAAATCCTGATCTGTTTAAAGAAAAAGTTCAGGAAAGTTTAAGAAGACATGCTTCAGCCATTAATAAACATACCGCAAAAGGAACCTATTTTTTCGATTACGGAAATGCATTTTTACTTGAAGCCAGCCGCGCAGGTGCAGATATTATGGCAAAAAACGGCATTGATTTCCGATACCCAAGTTATGTTCAGGATATTATGGGGCCCATGTGTTTTGATTACGGTTTCGGGCCTTTCCGGTGGGTATGTACGAGCGGAAAAACTGATGATTTACAGAAAACAGATGAAATAGCATCAGATATATTAGAAGAAATCATGAAAAATTCACCTGTAGAAATTCAGCAGCAAATGGCGGATAATATCAAGTGGATTAAAGGTGCTCAGGAGAATAAACTGGTGGTAGGTTCGCAGGCCAGAATTCTTTACGCCGATGCAGAAGGAAGAATGAAAATTGCTGAAGCTTTCAATAATGCGATAAAAAGAGGAGAAATAGGGCCGGTTGTTTTAGGTCGTGATCACCATGATGTATCAGGGACAGATTCTCCTTACCGTGAAACCTCAAATATTTACGACGGATCAAAATTCACTGCAGATATGGCAATACAGAATGTAATTGGCGACAGTTTCCGGGGAGCTACCTGGGTTTCTATACATAACGGAGGCGGTGTTGGCTGGGGCGAAGTAATTAACGGAGGTTTCGGCATGCTGCTTGACGGAAGTGAAGATGCGGACCGAAAATTAAAATCGATGCTTTTCTGGGATGTGAACAACGGAATTTCCCGCAGAAGCTGGGCAAGAAATGAAGGTGCAGTTTTCGCCATCAAGCGTGCGATGGAAATAGAACCTAATCTAAAAGTAACGTTGCCTAATCTGGTCGACGAAAGTCTTCTATCATAAAATGCATTTGCAGAAAGATAAAGCACCCCACTAGGGGTGTTTTTTTGTGTATTAAAATATCATCAATAACTTTAATAGTGTATTTCTATACCAATTTAAATTAATTAGTATGATATTTGTCTACTTTTACATCAACAAAAAAATATCTTATTATGAAAAATTTATTTAAACTCTCAGCATTCATGTTTTTATTTGCTTTACTGCTCACCTCCTGTGAAGAAACTAGAGACGATTTTGAAACACCAAAAAGTATTTATGAACTCGCTTCTTCTGATGCGGATCTATCTAATCTGAAAGCCGCGATCGATAAAGCAGGGTTAGCTGGCACATTAGGCGCTTCAGGAAGTTTTACCATATTTGCACCATCAAATGCTGCATTTTCACAATTTCTGGCAGATAATGGTTTTGCCAGTTTGAACGATGTTCCCACAGCAGCTTTAAAGGAAATTTTGCTTAATCACGTACTTGCTTCCAAAGTAATGGCAGCGCAGGTGACCACAGGTTATGTTTCTACTTTAGCGAAAGGAAATGCCTCTTCTGCAAAGAATTTAAGCATGTACATTAACACCGCTTCAGGAGTGAAGATTAACGGAATTTCTACCGTTACAAAAACCGACATCAGTGCAAGCAACGGTGTAATTCACAAAGTGGATAAAGTAATTGGATTGCCAACTGTGGTAACTCACGCTTTAGCAAATCCTAATTTTTCTTCTCTTGTCACCGCACTTACCAGAAGCGACATGCCTAATTTTGCAGCTATATTAAGTGGAACCACCAACTCACCATTTACCGTTTTTGCTCCTACAAATGCAGCGTTTACTTCGCTGCTGACAGAGTTAAGCCTTCCTAATCTTGGTGCAGTACCTACATCAACTTTAGAGAATGTCCTAAAATATCACGTTGTTGCTGGTGCAAATGTATTATCAACTGATATTACCAATAATATGAGTGTCAATACATTCCAGGGTGGCACTTTCAAAATTACCACCACGGGCGGCGTAAAAATTACCGATGCCAATAACAGAATTTCGAATGTAATCGCTACAGATGTTCAGTGCAGCAACGGTGTTATTCATGCCATCGATAAAGTTCTTTTACCATAGTAGTTTAGTTTTAAATGTTAATGTTTGATAAGCGTCCCTTCCGCAGGGACGTTTATTTTGTAAATTGCGAAAATTTTAAAATCCATGAAATTTAAATTTATCATTCTATTCCTTCTTACGTCTTTATCACTGTACAGCCAGGTGGGAAGCATCAATATTAATGTATTTGATGACTTTAGTAAAAAACCGGTTTCCGCAACGGTGAAAATTATGGGTGGAACGGAGCTGCAATTTTCCGGAACCGGAAATATTCTGATTTCTGAAATCAGTTCCGGGACTTATACACTCGAAATAGTTTCAGAAGGTTACAGCCCAAGTTATCTGAATGAGATCAACGTAGTCCCAAACCAGAATCTTACTTTTTCAGTTGGATTAACCAAGTCCGCAACAGAAATTCAGGAAGTTACGATCACCAGAAAAGCGTATAAAACCACCGCAGAAAGTCCACTCTCATTGAGGAATATCACCAGTGAAGAAGTTCAGAAGAATGCCGGTTCAAACCGTGATGTTTCCAAAGCGATTCTCAGTTTTCCGGGAGTTGGCAGTACTGCAACCTTCAGAAACGACCTTTTCATCCGCGGCGGAAGTTCTGCAGAAAATAAATTTTATATCGACGGAATTGAAGTTCCCGTCATTAATCACTTTCAAACCCAGGGTGCGAGTGGCGGTCCGCGAGGCATCATCACTGTAGACTTTATTAAGGATGTCGATTTTTACAGCGGCGCTTTTCCTGCGAGAAGAAACGGTGTTTTATCGTCGCTTTTTGAATTTAATCTTAAAGAAGCGCGAAAGGAAAAGTTAGGCTATAAGGCAGTTGTAGGTTTAGATGATCTTCAGCTCATGGTTGACGGGCCACTTTCTAAAGACCAAACCTGGAGCGGATTGTTCAGCGTAAGAAAATCGAATCTTCAGCTGCTTTTTAAAGCGATTGGTTTACCGTTTCTGCCGAGTTATTACGACGGGACATTTAAAATCTCAAAGAAATTCCAGAGTGGTGATGAACTTTTTTTCCTCGGAATGGGTGCTAAAGACAGTTTTGAATTCAACGAAGATGCCGAACCTACTTTTACTAATTTAACATTAATTGACCGGCTCCCGAATTCGCCCCAGTGGAATTATACAGTGGGAACAGGCTATAGGCACCTTGCAGAAAACGGAAACTGGCTTTTCACTTGGAGCAGAAATATGCTGGACAACCGTGCGCTGAAATATTACAGAAACGTCGAAACTCCCGAGAATCTGCTTTACGATTATAAATCTCAGGAAATTGAAAACAAAATGCGTGTTGACCGTAATTTTACTTTCTCAGATTATCAGTTCAGTACGGGTGCGAACATCAATTTTGCAAAGTATTTCAATAATTCTACCATCAAAAATGTGACTCAGAATGCTGTTAATTTTGATGATTTTACCTCGGAAATTAATCTGATTCAATACGGATTTTATCTTCAAACTGCTAAAAAATTCATTGATAACAGGCTTCAGCTTTCTGCGGGATTCCGTTTGGATGCAAGTGATTATTCATCCAATACAACCAATCCTTTAGAACAGTTTTCGCCGAGATTTTCTTTAAGTTACAAACTTGCAGATCAGTTTACGGTGAATTTCAATACGGGAATTTTCTACCAACTGCCCGCTTACACTGCGTTAGGTTATGTTGAAAACGGAAATCTTAGCAATGAAAATACTTTAAAATACATCAGGAATTCCCATTTAGTGGGAGGAGTTGAGTATAACGGTAAGAATAATCTGCGTATGACGCTGGAGGGTTATTATAAAAAATACAGTAATTATCCGTTCTCGCTCCGCAATCAGATTTCATTGGCCAATATAGGTGCAGATTTCGGTGTGGTTGGCAGCGAGCCTTTGGATTCACGCGGTTTTGGTGAAACCTATGGTATTGAATTTCTCGCACAGAAACGCACTGTGAATAATTTTTACGGAATTTTGGCTTACACATTTGGTTATTCTAAATTTTCCGATGCTGCTGGCAAATTATTGCCGTCAAGTTGGGACTCCCGACATATTCTTACGATGACTGCAGGAAAATATTTCAACAGAAACTGGAATGTTGGTGCGAGATTCAGAATGCAGTCGGGTTTGCCGGAAACGCCGTATGATCTGCAGCGAAGTGCATTGGTCAATATTTGGAACATCAATAATGGTCCGATTCAAAACTTTACTTTACTCAATTCTTCAAGAGGAAATTTTTCGCATCAGTTAGATCTTCGTGCTGAGAAGAAATGGATTTTCAAAAAATGGCAGTTTACCGCTTACATCGATGTTGTAAATGCGTACGGGTCTAAAAGCCCAAGCGGTTTGCCGGTGGTTAATCTGCAGCGTGATACTCAGAACAACGGCGTTATCGCCAATCCCGGCGCTCCGCAAAACGAACAGTATTATCTTTTGGAAACTGGTGAAGCAGACCGTTCTACACCGCTTCCTTATTTTGGGTTTATTTTCGAATTTTAAAAAATATTCTTTAAAAAGACATTCAGTCGGAAAAATTAATGAGAAGATGCGTTTTTAATATCTTCCATAATCCATTCCAGCTGGATGTCTTTTTTTTCTAAAACCTGTTGTGTAGTCGGTAAAATTTCTTTGTGCGGAGTTACCCCTTTTTTGGTTAAGGTAAAATCAATATCCGGCTGAACCAGCATTAAACCAATTGGCAGGTAAAGTTTCGAGTGCGGGAGTTTCTTTGTAGAATACCGCCCTGCAACCGTACCATCGTTTGCTCCACCGGTTTCTTCACCTACCAGAAATGCTCGTTTTTCATGCTTAAGTTTTGAAGGTAGAATAGAGGCGGCAGAGAAACTGCTGCCGTTGATGAGCACATAAATTTTACCCTTAAAATTATTCTCTTTAGGTTTTTTGAGCCCAAAGATTCCGTTATTCCTTAAATAAAATTGGTCACCATTTTTTTTAATGGATAAAGCTGTGCCGGCGAGATAAAAAGGGTAGACCAGGACAGCCACCGGCTTTGTAAGCAGCGAAAATTCTGAAAAATAATTGGCCTGATACATCGCCGAAGGAGAGGTAATTTCAATATCCTTGATAAACTGAAATTTTTCCGGAACCAGATACGAATACAGATTATTGATTTCGGAAAGTGAACCGCCAAGGTTGTCGCGGATATCGAGGATCAGATATTGTGCGGGTGATTTTTTAAGAGCTTCAAAACTTTCTTTGTAAAATTTCTTTGAAAATGTACCGGAAAATGTCTTTATTTTCATGTAAGCAACCGTGCTGTCTTTCGTAGGGAACTGAAGATCGCGGTTGAAACTTTTAGTAACAATATTATAGTCTTTCGTTTTTCCTTTCTCGCTTTTCGTAATCTTTTTATTAGCGTTTTCCACTTTTTTCTTTTCTTCTTTGGTGAATTTTTCCCGCTTGAGATACAAAGTTTTTACTTCGTTCTGATACTGTGTTTCAATCTTTACACTGTCTAGAATTCCGTGTTCCGCGGTAAAATAAGAAGGCCATCTTCTGGCAAGAATGTATTTTTGGAAAGTCTGGTTTTCGCCGTCGCTGTTTACAAAGGGCTTGTATCTGTTCAGAAGATCTTTAGCAGGAATATCTTTAATTTTAAGAATTTCTGTGCCTACATTCATATCTGGAATTTTGTCCGCATTGTCTTTTACAAAAATCCGGTCGCCATCGAGAAGAAAATTATACCGGCTTAGTAATCCTTTCTGTTTTTCAAGATTTTTGATTTCTTTGCGTGTAAGCCGTTTATCCAGCGGAACCAGGCGCAGGTGCGCTTCTTTGATCTGGGCGATAACCGGGGCCAGTTTTCTGTAAAACTCATTCGGTTTTAGAGGTTTATGCAGGGTCGTTTTTAAACTGTCGAATTTATAATCAAGTTCTTCTTTAGAGATGTACCAGTAGAGATTTGGATGGAGTTTCTGCAGTTTTTCGAATGCAAAATCGACGTCTTTCCGCAGTTTTTCGGGAGCGATGGTGATTTCGTGCTTTTGGTTATGTTTTTTTACAGAAACACATGAAGTGAAAAATAGAAGAAGAAGGAAGAGATATGACGTTTTCAAATTAAATAATTTTCATAAAAATATATCTTTTTCTTGAGAAACGGTCTAGTTCAAAAAAAACAAAAAACTCTGCCAGAAGCGCAGAGTTTATATTTTTGTTCAATTATTCAGATTATCCCAAAACCGTTACCGTATTTTGTAGCATTTCGAAAATTGCATCTCTTCCGTTTTCCGGTTTCACGTTCACAGCGCGGGTTCCGTTGAAATGCAGACAGGTTACATAACCCAATTGAGCGGCGTCAAGACAGGTAAATTTCACGCAGTAATCCAGAGCTAAACCTACAATTTCTACCAATTTAATGTCATGGTATTGTAGAAAATCGTCTAAACCAGTTTTCACAAAATGATTGTTATCCTGAAATCCGCTGTAGCTGTCGACATCGGTGTTTTTGCCTTTCTGAATGACGTGGGTAACTTTATCGCGGTTCAGGTCCTTATGAAATTCTGCACCGAAAGTTCCCTGAACACAGTGATCGGGCCACATAAACTGAGGAATTCCGTTGAGAATAATGGTTTCACCTACTTTTTTTCCGTTAGTGGAAGCAAAACTTTTGTGATCTGCGGGATGCCAGTCCTGGGTAAGCACGATTTGATCGTACTGGTTTTCCTCCATTAAAAGGTTAATATAAGGAATTATTTCGTTGGCTCCGGGAACTTCTAATGCACCGCCTTCACAGAAATCATTCTGAACATCTACTATAATAAGGGCTTTCTTCATGTTTTAAGCTTAAATTTTTAATGTAATTTTGTTAAATACAACAAATCAAAACTTTGATTTTATGTTGTAAATTTACGAAACAGAAGCCGCAAAATTTCAGCCAAAAAAAATCATCAGCCAAATCGGCAATTTTTTAATTAACAATGGACAAAACAATACCAGTAAAATTTAGACGGCAACGCAGTCAGGCGAAAAACTGTGATTTTGACTTTAAACTTCCATTAATTGAGAAAATAAGCAGAAGAGGATGGGAGTGAAAAAATCGCTGAACAATCCACGCGATTTACGGGAAATTAAGGCGCGAATTCACAGTCTTTCAGAAGAGTCTGAACCAAAATGGGGAAAAATGAATGCGGCGCAAATGTTACGGCATTGCGACAGGATTCTCGGGGTAGGATTTGGTAAAATTGTTCTACCTAAGATCAATATTATAATAAAATCAGTTGGTATTATAACGAAGATCGAAATGAGAACTTTCAATAATGGAATTCCGCCGAATATGCCCACCTTTAAAGAAGTCAATATAAAAGAAAATTGTAATTTTGAAAAGTCCCGCGAAGAATTGCTGGTATCACTTGATGAATTTACAGAAAGATCAGCAAAAAATAATCTGCTCGCTGAGCATGCGCTTTTCGGGAAAATGACTAAAGAGGATTGGGGATTTATGGAGTATAAACACCTTGATCATCACTTAAAACAGTTTGAAGTATGAGCATATTTAATAAAATATTTTGCGGTTCTGCCGAAGAAAAACAATCGCCGGAATTCTGGAATCACATCAATTCCGAAGCAGATTTAGAGAAAGCAGTGGAGGAGTCGCACAATAAAAAGGTCGCAATATTTAAGCATTCTACAAGATGTTTCATCAGCAAAACGGTTCTGAAGAATTTTGAAAAAGAAGTTGCAGAGTCCGACAAAGATGTTTCATTTTATTTTCTTGACCTTTTGGCGCACCGAGATCTGTCGAATAAAATTGCTGACGATTTGGGTGTTCAGCATCAGAGTCCACAGCTGATTGTTCTGGAAAATGGAAACGCGGTAAAAAACGCGTCGCACCAAAGTATTTCTTTATCTTTAACTTAGTTCCGGAGAGATTGTGATGGAAAATATAGAGAGCTATTTATCGGAAATTCTGGAGATTCCAAAAGAAGCCGTAACCGCATGCAGTAACTTTTATTCCCCTAAAAAGGTTTTGAAAAATGAGTTTCTTCTTCGTGACGGCGATATCTGCAACGGAACTTATTTCGTGGAAAAAGGTTTGCTCAGGATGTATTCTATTGATAAAAACGGTAAAGAACATATTATTCAGTTTGCGCCGGAGAAGTGGCTGATTTCTGACAGAAGTTCGCTTTATTTCAACGAGAAATCGAAATATTATATTGAAGCCGTCGAGGAATCTGAAATTTTGTTGCTTAATGCAGATTTCTTCACCAGCATTAATTTAGAATTTCCTAATACTGCCGAGAATAATGATCTTCTTCTTCAGAAACATATCCGAAATCTTCAGAATCGTGTAAATTCTTTATTAAGCGATACTGCGGAAGAAAGATATATGAGTTTTATCAAAATGTATCCGGATATTCTGCTTCGGGTACCGCAATGGATGGTAGCTTCTTACCTGGGTATTACTCCGGAAAGTTTAAGCCGCGTGCGGAAGGAACTGGCGAGAAAAAATTTCCAGACTTCATAAAAAAAAGGAACTCAAACGAGTTCCTTTTCTAATTGATATAAAATTATTTTCCCAAATAAGATTTCAAAATCTTGCTTCTGGTGTTGTGTTTCAATCTTTTAATGGCTTTTTCTTTAATCTGACGGACTCTTTCTCTGGTCAGGTCGAAAGTTTCGCCGATTTCTTCCAAAGTCATTGGGTGTTTACCGTTCAGTCCGAAATATAAACGAACCAAATCTGCCTCTCTTGGTGTTAGTGTCTGCAAAGCTCTTTCGATTTCAATCTGGAGTGATTCCAGCATAAGATCTTTATCAGGGCTTGGAGATTCACCGGAACGCAAAACGTCGTAGAGGTTAGAATCTTCACCTTCTACCAGTGGCGCATCCATGGATAAATGACGACCGGAGTTTTTCATTGATTCCTTGATGTCGTCTTCGCTCATGTCTAGCACTTCGGCAAGTTCTTCGGGAGAAGGCGGTCTTTCGTTTTCCTGCTCGAGGTGTGCGTAAGCTTTGTTGATTTTATTGATCGAGCCAATCTTATTCAGAGGTAATCTTACAATTCTCGACTGTTCTGCCAATGCCTGTAAAATCGACTGACGGATCCACCAAACTGCGTAGGAAATAAATTTAAAACCTCTGGTTTCATCGTATCTTTTTGCAGCTTTCATCAAACCTAAGTTACCTTCGTTAATCAAATCCGGCAAAGAAAGTCCCTGATTTTGGTACTGTTTAGAAACGGAAACTACGAAACGGAGGTTTGCCTTAATAAGTTTTTCCAGGGCAACCCTGTCTCCCGCACGAATTTTCTGTGCCAAATCTACCTCTTCGTCGGCGGTAATCAAATCCACTTTACCAATTTCCTGTAGATACTTGTCAAGTGATGCAGTTTCTCTGTTGGTAACCTGCTTTGTAATTTTTAATTGTCTCATGTATAAAAACCCGTCCACTTTAGGACTGCATTAGATTATACGATGCCAAAGCCGAAAAGGTTACAAATCGTGTAAAAAAGTATATTTTACGCGAAAAAATTTATAGATATTGGTCTTATTTTCTTTTGTTTCGCATTGCTTTGACCTTGGCAACAGAGTCATCATTCACCAGTCTTTCATATTCCTCGCTTCCTGCGGGATAGATGGCAACTTTACCTTCCTCATTGTGGTGAATTCCGAAGCCGTATCTTTTTAAAAGTGCTGAAGAGCGAAAACATGCCTGACCTTTTGAAAAGAAATCTTTCCGGCCTTCTGCTCTTTCGTTTTCAGTAATATCATTTTTTTGAGCATAGCATTCGAACATTACATCATCTGAGGTGAATTGGTAAGGATTTTCAGCAACCATTTCATACTGAATATTCGCAAGAGTGAGGTTTCTTTTTGTTGGTGGAATTTGGCCGCTGGAAACAGGGCAGTCTTCAGCGATTTCAATAAAGGTATTTTTATAATTTGTAGTGTGGATTTTCATGTTTTGAAAGTTTTTAAAGCCGATGTAAATGTATAAAAAAACTCATTCTGTAGCGTTCAGAATGAGTTTGAATAAATTAATTTAAGGGTCAATTATTTAATAATTAATTTATTAGATTGTTTTTTACCCTGAGCATGATACTGCAGCATATAAACTCCAGTATTTGCTTTCAGTGAAATGTTATTTTTTCCTTTGACAGTGATTGCGGAATAAATGATTCTGCCGTTCATATCAGAAATCACGATGTTTCCTGCATATTCAGTTTCGAATACAAAGTTTCCGTTGCTTGGGTTAGGGTAGATGCTGCTTCTTAAGAGATTTGCATCATTTGTAGACATCGGCTGCCCACAAAGATATGGAGTATAATTTACAGTCCCTTTGGTTGAATCGTCTACACTGTGGAAAATTACACTTTCAACCATTGCATCATCTGACAATTCATTTTCTCTCCAGCAGTTGTTGGTTGCGCTCAGAGGATGCGGTGTATTATTATAAAGTGCATAAATCTGACCTCCGTTTCCATTATTAAAGAAAACATTTTCACCGGTACTTCCCAAGTTTCCACCTCCAAAATCAGCCTGAGCGGTTCCAATTACCGTGATTCCCCAAAGGCTACCACGGATCTGATTTTTTTCTACCTTAATAGCCATCACCTGGCTTCCGCTTCCCGATAATGATATTCCGCTTCCCCCGTTTGCCGGCACCGGCTCTGTATTATTGTCTGTTAAAACATTATTTGAAATGGATCCGGAGGAATTGTTTCCTGCAACGGTAATTCCGTAACGGTTGTCTTTAATAATATTGCCTTCAATCTGAGGATGATTTTCAACTCCTAATAAAGTTGAGACAGAAACGCCTCCAACTTTTGTGAGTGTTCGGTCGCCAATGATGGTATTATTTAAGATTTTTGTAATACCGGTACCACTTGGTCCCATATTGATCTGCGGTCGGTTAGAATTCCCTTTGGTATTACCGTAAAGATAGTTTCCGGTGAATTCTAATGCTACAGATTGGTTTGCACCTGAAGCAACGGCAGGAAGATCATTCTCGATGAACTGGGAATTTCTAACAATTGGGTTTCCGGTAGAGAAATTAAGGGACGCTCCCGTAACAAGACCAGATTTAAAATATCTAACAATGGAATTTTCCATTAAAAAATTTCCAGTTAAAGCCTGTATACCGCCGCCATATTCAAATGTCGTGTTTTTTATGGTTACGGTCGCTGAAGATTCCAGACGTATTCCTTTAAAGATTACTGCAGGATCTGTTGCGGTAACTAAAATATTCCCTGCATTGGTATCATAAGTTCCGGCAATGGTAAGTTGTTTTCCACCATCTATTTTCAGGGTGGTATCTTCATCCATCAGAAGGGTATCGCCATTCGAGATAGTAATGTCTGCGGTCATTTGGTATGCAGTTCCGTTATTTACCAAAACAGCAGGAGCTGCCGCAGAAAGAGACGCAAGGTTATAGGTTATTCCCGTTCCCGGACTTATAAATTGCGAAAATGCCATTGTTGAGGACAGAGATAAAAAAAGAAAAGAGAGTTTTTTCATTATGAATTAATTTTCTTCAAATATAAAATTTATTATGGTGTGAATAGAAATTTGGAATGTTAAAAATAAGTTTTAAATCTTTAATTTTGACTAAAATTGCTGAATTATGAAGTTTTCAAACATTATTATTGGTACGATGCGTTGGGGAGTTTGGGGCGCTGATCATTCTGCGAAAGGAGTTCAGGAATTAGTTGAAACTTCTCTCGAAGAAGGATTTTCAACTTTCGATCATGCTGATCTTTACGGAAACTATACCACTGAGAAGCTTTTCGGTGATGCTTTCTCCGAAATGAAAATCAAAAGGGAAGAAGTACAGTTCATTTCCAAATGCGGAATACAGATGCCTTGTGAGAACAGAAGCTACGGAATTAAATCCTACAATTATTCCCGCGATCATATTTTAAAATCTGTCGATCAAAGCCTCGAAAATCTGCAAACCGATTATCTTGACCTTCTGTTGCTTCACCGACCTTCACCCTTGATGAATCCTGAAGAAATTGCAGAAAGTTTTGCAATTTTGCGGGAACAGAAAAAGGTAAGACATTTTGGAGTTTCCAATTTTTCAGTTTCGCAATATGAGCTTATTAATGATGCATTTCCGTTAATTACCAATCAGGTTGAAATCTCTGTAAATAAAGTTGATGCTTTTTACAACGGAACTCTCGATCAGTTAATGCTTAAAAAACTGCGACCTATGGCGTGGTCGGTCATGGGAGATTATTTTACAGAAAAATCTGCTCAGAATATCAGATTAAAGACGGTCATTAAGGATCTCTGTATAAAATATGAAACGGAAGAAAATCAGCTTCTTTTAGCCTTTTTGTTTGCTCATCCTGCCCGAATTATTCCCGTAATAGGAACGTCTAAGTCTAAGACAATCAAAGAATTCAGAGGAAGTTTAACAATAGAAATGGAAGCTGAAGACTGGTTCAGAATTCTGGAGGCTTCACAAGGAAGAGAGGTGGATTAAAAGATTATTAAAAAAAATTGTTTAATTCAATTTAATTTGTAACTTGCACCCGTTTTTATATCCGAAATCAATCTTTGTTCATCAATTGTTGAGTTTCATTTATAATTTCAACAAGTATTAATTTTTTAATTTTTTTTATGATGAACATTTTTGTTTCAAACATCAATTACTCTACAAGAGAAGAGTCATTGCAAGACCTTTTTTCAGAATTTGGCGAAGTATCTTCTGCTAAAATTATTACAGACAGAGAAACCGGTAGATCTAGAGGATTCGGTTTCGTAGAAATGAGCGACGAAGACGGTAAAAACGCTATCGAAGCTTTAAACGGAAAAGAATTGGACGGTAAAGAACTTAACGTTTCTGAAGCTAAACCAAGAGAAGACAAACCAAGAAGAAGTTTCGACAATAACCGTGGTGGCGGTTACGGTGGAGGAAACCGTGGCGGTGGTTACGGTGGAGGAAATCGTGGCGGTTCAAACTGGTAAGATTTTTGTCTACACAAAATAATGAAGCGGCTTTTAAGCCGCTTTTTTTATGATTATTTTTTCGAATTCAGCCTATTTATCTCCGTCGAATCAAAATATAAGCTTCGCCGAAATAAATATTTTCAGTCACTGAATTTTCCCGGATCAGATTATCAAAGATAATTTTGAGATGGTAATTTCCCAGATCTTTTTCCAGTGCAATCTCGGGAACCAAAAGACGACCGGTGCATTGGTCATATTTACGAAGAAGCTGTTTAATGGCGGGGGTTGCATCCCACTTTTCTTTATTATTCAGCGTAAGAATCAATAGTTCTCCATTGCGTTGCTGGCTGTAAACCCGGAGAATGTCTGTGTTTATGGTCAACCCTTGTTCACTCGGAAAATTCGCCGCTCTCGTAAAGAAATCATAACCCTGGACAGACCTCAAGCGGTTTTCGCTTACAAGTTCAAAGTTTTCTCCCCGGAATGATTTTTTAGTTTTATCTACATTTGAGAAAGCTGACCTGATCTGGCTTTGCACGCCATAAAAATCTCTTTTTTCCAGACTTTTTATAATGAGTTTCTGGTCTTTCCGCGGTATCAGTTGCAGAAGAAAGTCTTTCTCATCGCGTTTCACCAAAAAATCAAATTTACTCGCAATTTCATCTGCAACTGTGTCTGATACTTTTTTACTGAAATTAATTTTTCCGTTTTCAAGGAGCTTATTTTGAATTATCACTTCTCGAAGTTCGGATTTCTGACTTCTTTTTGACACAGAAAAAGTATTCAGATAAGGAAAAACCAAAGAAAATAAGCCAAATGAAAATAAACTTATCGGGATAAATTTAATGGTAGCTTTCTTTGCAACAATAAAATAGAGTACAACGCTTGTGAGCCATAATGCGATGAGCAAAACAAAATATCTGGGTTCAGTATAGCCGTACTCTAAAATTCTGGTGAAAATTGCGGTAAACAGTAATGCCAACAGCGGTATCACTGTAAAATAAAAAATCTTAGAAAAAATTCTTACCCATGATGCTGATAATTCTTTTTTTAAAGGATGAACAAGCAGAAGTGCTAAAATTCCGACCACAGAATATGCGAGTATGAGATACGAAACCCAGCCCCGCGGAAGTTCCCAGTTGATGAGGATTTTCGCAGAGTAAAAGTAAAGAATCACGGCATATAATAGTAGAAGCGGAATCAGGATGTATTGAGTGAAAAACTTCAGGATTACAGGATAAGTTCCGTCTTTTTCCAGTTGCAAAAGCCCTTTTTCATTAAAAAGTAAAAAAATGAAAGTACTTCCGAAAATCGCAAGGAAATAAAAGGTCTCCAGATAATAGCGTTGATTAAAATTAAAATCAAACAGTTTGTCTACCGCTAAAATTGCCAGTTCAACACCGCCCGTTAGAACGCCTGTAAATACTGCGGTGAGAAATAAATTGATGAATAAATTCTTATTAAACTGCCAGAAATTCAGTTCTTTTCCTTTTCCGAAAAATGCAGTAAACGAAACTAAAAGATGCGAAAGTATAAAAGTTGGAACGATTAAAAAAGCATAACGTTCTGTAAAGTATTTTTCATTCTCCGGTAAAATTAGGTAGAAAAAGACCAAAAAAATAACGCCTCCCATTTCCAGAAGAAATCTTTTACCAATACGCTGTGAAAGCATATTTAATGCAAACATCACCGAAATTCCTAAACACGAAACAATTGCGAACTTTATAAAAACAAAGAAATTAGGATGCGAATTGAAGTCGGTGTGAGCAAAACACATCCAGGAAACTGCACCTAAAAAAGACATCAGCAATACCATTGGGTATTCCCGAATGATTTCGCCTGTTTTGCCCGATATGTCGCGTATTTTTTTAAGCATCGGATTAAGATTAAGCTGTTTATTTTTTCTTCTTCTTGTCCTTCTTTTTTCCTTTTTTCTTCTCCTTTTTGTTTGAAGTAATTTCGTTGATAAAATCGCTTATCGGACTTTCATCTTTCGCCTCAGAACGGGTGATTCCGGCGATAATGTTCAATTCATTGTTTGTAAGGAGTTGCTCATCAAGAAGGGTTTTTACGAGCTCCGGAACAGAATTATTGAAATAGTTTTCGGCAAAATTCCTGAGCACAAATTTGCGGTAATCATCATAGGGAATCGCCACGGAATATTTAAAGATTCTGCCTTCTTTTTCGGTGATTAAAAATTCCTTTTCAACAAGAATTTTCATGAAAGTAGAAACCGTATTCTGATGTGGTTTCGGTTCCGGATATGCTTCCATGACTTCTTTCATGTAAGCGGAATTCAGTTTCCACAAAATATTCATCAAGAGCTCTTCCGAATGGGTTAGCGTATTTATTTTCATAGTTTTTAGTGCTGGAATTGGATGTTGGTATAAAGGTAAATAAAAGAAACTAATACAGCGATTACCGCGCCGGTAATCACTTCTCTGGTGGTATGTCTTTTCAGAATTACTCTTGTAATCCCTACCAAAACTGCGATTATTAGCCATAGAAGCCCCAAAACAGGGCTTTCAGCAAAAAATAGTGCCGCTACAAAAACATTGAAGGCGGTATGCATGGAACTTTTAATGAAATAATTGCTGAACTGCAGTACCAGAAGCAGAATCATGAGAAATATCATGAGGACATCCGGGGATGCCGTCGTTATGTAATCATAAATGAGATATACCCCGATACACCCGGAAATAAAAAAATATAAACTCTTCCTTTGGTTGCGGTTAGATACATCCAAATTGGTGTAATTGCCTTTCCTTACATTCCACACAATCCAGATAATAATGGGCAGAACAGTAAGCAGTAAAATGGGTACAAAGGTCTGTATTGAAGCAGCCGCAGAATAATTCTTGGAGCTGATATAAATGAAAAATATGATGAGGGAAACAAGCGGATTAAAGAAATTCGAGATGAATTTTGAAACTCCAATCAAAGCCGGCGGGTAGTTTTTTAACATACGTAAAATTATGGTTCCAAAAATAAGTTTTTTTTAAATGAAGTATGATAAAATTCTCTTTTGAAGCTATCTGTAAAGACAAAGTTTTTTAGTATTTTTGCGACATATTTCGATTAAACATGAAAGAATTTTCAAAAGAAGTGTATCTTCAGTGGTACGAAGAAATGACGATGTGGAGAAGGTTTGAAGACAAATGCCGTTCTCTTTACCTTAAACAGAAAATCCGTGGATTTTTACATTTGTACAACGGGCAGGAAGCAATACCGGCCGGTTTTGCCCATGCAATGGATCTTACCAAAGACAGCATGATTACCGCTTACAGATGTCACATTCATCCAATGGCAATGGGAGTTGATCCGAAAAGAATTATGGCAGAACTCTGCGGTAAAGCTACGGGTACTTCAGGAGGTATGGGTGGTTCTATGCACATCTTCAGCAAAGAAAAAAGATTTTATGGAGGCCACGGAATTGTGGGCGGCCAGATTCCTTTGGGTGCCGGAATCGCTTTCGGAGATAAATATTTCGAAACCGGGGGAGTGAACATCTGTTTCTTCGGAGACGGTGCTGCGCGTCAGGGTTCACTTCATGAAACCTTCAATATGGCGATGAACTGGAAACTTCCGGTAGTATTCGTTGTAGAAAACAACCAGTACGCAATGGGAACTTCGGTGAAAAGAACGGCCAATCACGAAGATATTTATAAACTTGGTCTTGGTTACGAAATGCCTTGCCTTCCTGTAGATGCAATGGATCCTGAAAAAGTGGCGGAAGCTGCCTACGAAGCGATCGAAAGAGCAAGAAGAGGAGATGGACCAACATTTATTGAGGCCAGAACTTACCGTTACAGAGGCCACTCAATGTCTGATGCAGAACCTTACAGATCAAAAGAAGAAGTTGCAGAACACAAGAAAGACGATCCAATCGAGATCGTAAAACAGCGGATTCTGGAAAATAATTGGGCTACTGAAGACGAACTGAATGTTTTGGATGAAAAATCCAGAGATTTCGTTGAAGAATGCGTTGAATTTATGGAGCAGTCTCCATATCCAACTGCAGACAAAGTTTACGAATATGTTTATGCTCAGGAGGATTATCCATTCCTTGACAAATTAGAAAATAACTGATAATTAAATTTGAAATCCGAAGCTGGAGACTGCAAAATCTCCTGCTTCGGCTTTTTAATCTCAAATAATAAAAATTATGGCTGAAGTAATTACAATGCCCCGACTTTCCGATACAATGACGGACGGGAAAGTAGCCAAATGGCACAAAAAAGTTGGCGATGCTGTGAAAGAGGGCGATATTTTAGCAGAAATTGAAACCGACAAAGCCGTTCAGGATTTTGAATCAGAATATAACGGAACCCTTTTGTTTATCGGTACTGAAGAAGGAGGATCTTCTCCGGTAGATTCTGTTTTGGCAATTATTGGTAATGCAGGCGAAGATATTTCAGCATTGAAAGGCGGAAATTCTCAATCAGCATCCGCAGGAACTTCCGCAACAGAAGCAGCAGGAATTCCCGAAGAAAACAAAACCGAACAGAATGTGACCGATGTAGAAACGACCAAGACGGTTGAAAAAGAAGAAGGAACTGCATCAGCAGAAATTCCCGCAGGTGTGGAAGTAATTACCATGCCTCGTCTTTCCGATACGATGACTGAAGGTAAAGTTGCCAAATGGCACAAAAAATTAGGTGATGCTGTTAAAGAGGGCGATATTTTAGCAGAAATCGAAACCGATAAGGCGGTTCAGGATTTCGAATCCGAGTTCAACGGAAATCTTTTATATGTAGGAACTGAAGAAGGCGGAGCAAGTCCGGTGGATACCGTTTTAGCGATTATCGGTCCTGAAGGAACCGATGTTTCCGGAATTATTTCCGGTGGCGGTAAAAAATCAGAAAATAAAACTCCGGTTGCTGAAGCGAAAGCAGAAACATCCAAGACAGAAACAGCTTCGACTCCTGTAGCTGCTTCAACTGGCGAGCGTGTGGCGATTTCTCCTTTGGCTAAAAAAATGGCTGAAGATAAAGGAATCGACGTTCATGCTTTAAAAGGAACAGGGGAGAACGGAAGAATCGTGAAAAAAGATGTGGAAAGTTTCACCCCATCCGCTCAGACCGCTCAGGTAGCAGAAACTAAATCTATTGCTGAAGTGAAAGCTGCTCAGCCTGTAATGAATTTTGTTCAGGGTGAAGATTCTGAAACACCGAATTCTCAGGTAAGAAACATCATCGCGAAAAGGCTTTCTGAAAGTAAATTCACCGCACCGCATTATTATCTGATTGTTGAAATAAACATGGATAAAGCGATTGAAGCCAGAAAAGAAATCAATTCATTGCCTGACACTAAAATTTCATTCAATGATATGGTGATTAAAGCGACAGCAATGGCTTTAAGAAAACATCCGCAGGTAAATTCAACATGGCATGCAGATAAAATTGTTCACCACGGAAACATCAATGTAGGCGTTGCTGTAGCAATTCCAGATGGATTGGTTGTTCCTGTTCTGAAAAATGCAGACCAGATGAATTACAACCAGATTTCTGCCGCAGTGAAAGATATGGCCGGAAGAGCAAAATCCAAAGGCTTGAAGGCCAACGAAATGGAAGGCTCAACTTTCTCTGTTTCGAATTTGGGAATGTTTGGTATTGAGACCTTTACCTCAATTATTAACCAACCAAACTCAGCAATTCTTTCCGTAGGGGCAATTATTGAAAAACCTGTGGTGAAAGACGGACAGATCGTTGTAGGAAATACCATGAAACTTTCACTTGCCTGCGACCACCGTGTGGTTGACGGAGCAACTGGCGCACAGTTTTTACAGACTTTAAGAACATATTTGGAACAGCCTTTAACGCTGCTGCTCTAAATTAAAATTGATATTTCTGAAATCCTTTCAAATGTATTTTTGGAAGGATTTTTATTTACGTATTAAAATCATTTTCACTATTTTTGAAACCATGATAAAAGCAAGCAATATTCATAAATCATACGGTAATCTGGAAGTTCTGAAAGGCGTTGATGTACATATTCTCGAAGGTGAAGTAGTGTCAATTGTCGGGGAATCCGGCGCCGGAAAATCTACACTCTTGCAGATTTTGGGCACTTTGGATACACCGACTAATCCTAAAAGCTTCAACACCCAGATTGCTTTAGCGGGGAAATCGTTTATCGAAATGAGTGACAGGCAGCTTTCAAAATTCCGGAACGAGAATATTGGTTTTGTTTTTCAGTTTCACCAGCTTTTGCCAGAGTTTACAGCGCTTGAAAACGTGCTGCTTCCAACCCGGATTTCAGGAAAAAACGAAAAAGAATCCCTTGATAAAGCTTATTCACTTTTCGAAGACCTGAATATTGCTCACCGGCTCCATCACAAACCTAACGAAATGTCGGGTGGTGAAGCGCAAAGAACCGCGGTAGCAAGAGCACTCATCAATTCACCGAAGATTATTTTTGCTGATGAACCTACGGGAAATTTGGATTCGAAAAATGCTGATGATCTGCATCAACTATTTTTCGATCTTCGCGATAAGTACAACCAGACTTTTGTTATTGTAACCCACAATACGCATCTGGCCGACACAACAGACAGAAAACTGGTGATGAAAGACGGGCAGATTATCTACTGATCCTGCTTATTGTAAATTCTACAATTTTCACTAACTTTAAAAATTAAGAATTTTCTGTTCACCCAGAATCCGAAAAGCTATGTCCATAAAATTCCTTGCAGAAGACGACAGACCACGAGAAAAATTTTTACTCAAGGGTAAAAATGCGCTTTCTGATGCTGAGCTTTTGGCGATTATCATGGGCAGCGGAAACCGCGAAGATTCGGCAGTGGAACTCGGGAGAAAGATTCTGAATTCCGTAGCAAACAATTGGCATAATTTATCACTGCTTTCGCTTTCGGATTTAATGAAATTTAAAGGAGTGGGGGAAGCCAAGGGAATCTCAATAGCTGCAGCCCTGGAAATAGGCCGCAGGCGTGCTGCCCAGGAAGTCCCTGAAAAGATCCAGATCCGCGAAAGCAAGGACATTTATAAAGTGTTGCAGCCTTATCTTTCAGATCTTCAAACCGAAGAATTCTGGGCGATATTCTTAAATCAAAATAACCGGATTCTGGGTAAATCGAGATTATCTGCGGGAGGAATTAACCAGTCTGTTGTTGATGTGCGTATTCTGTTCAAGACAGGCCTGGAACATCTCGCCACGGCAATTGCGGTTGCCCACAACCATCCGTCCGGAAATCTGAAACCCAGCCAGGAGGATTTGCGAATCACCAAACAGATTGCAGATGCAGGAAAAATTCTGAACATCCAGTTGCTGGATCATTTAATTATTTCACAGAATGCTTATTTCAGTTTTGCCGACGAAAATTTATTATGATTAAGAGACTGAATTATCAGCAAATTGACTTTGAAAAATACCAACACTGTATCGAAACTTCGTTGCAGCGTAATTTTTATGCGAAAAAGGAAATTCTCGACACCTTGTGTGAAGAATGGGAACTTCTGGTTTCCGGCGATTATGATTATATAATGCCCGTGCCTTTGAAAAAAAAATACGGATTCCATTTCGTACTGATGCCGCTTTTTTGTCAGCAACTTGGAGTTTTCAGTAAGACGGTTAACCGTGAAATGGAACAGCAGTTCCTTACATTTCTAAAGCGAAATTACAGAGTGTTCTCGTATTACTTCAACCATCAGAATACCTTTAATCAAGATTTGAAGGTGAAGAAAAATTATTTTATCGAGTGTACGGAGTATTCAGTGCTGAGAAAAAATTATTTCAAAGGCCGCAAATCTACTGTGAAAACTGCCCAATATCTTGATTTTAAGGAGGTCGGACTGGCTGAGACCTTCGGTTTCATTAATGATAATTTCAAAGGTCTGAAAAAAAAGAGCGATTTTCAGAAATTCCTTGGTTACCTGAAGTTTCTGGAAACAAAAAAAATGCTCAGGATTTTCGGCGCATTCAAGGATAATCAGTTGACAAGTCTGGCAATCATGATCTGTGAAGGTGACGCTTTTTCATTGCTGGGACTGGTAAATGATGAAAATTACCGGCTGGATAATGGAGCTTCCTATCTTATTGACCGCATTCTTAAGGAAAATATTCACCAGAAATCGTTTGATTTTATGGGCGGTAGCATCCGTGGAATCGAGGTTTTCTTCAAAAGTTTTGGCTCAGTTTTACAGGAATATCCGGTGCTGGAAAACACAAAAAAAGATTTACTGCTAAACATATTAAGGAAGTAGCAAATTATTAGTAATTTTGCACCCTAATTTTCATTATGATCGATTGGCCTTATTTCCCTTACGCGTTTGCGGTTTTGCTGGCGTTACCCTTTCTGGTTTTTATCAGACAGTTCGTGTTCAGCTACATCAAACTCAAGAATCAGGAGATCAAATTATTAACTGTAAAGGGAAATTCCGAGCAGCGGGTTCATGCCTATGAGAGGCTTACCCTGTTTCTCGAAAGAATGAAACCGGCAAATCTCGTCACCAAATTCGACCGTAGCCTTGCACCGAACGAGTACGTTTTCCTTATCGAAAAAACCATTAACGAAGAATTCGATTACAATGCTTCACAGCAGTTGTATTTAACAAAGAATACGTGGAAAAATGTAGTGAGCTGTAAGAACAGTGTCCTTCATCTAATTCATACGACATATGAAAACCTTAGTGATAATGCTACGCTCGATGAATTTAAAACTGTATTTCTCATGAATTACATGAATGAAAATGATTTCATTGCCCAAACTATTGAAGATTTAAGAAAAGAAAACCTAATTGTAAATTAAAATAAATAAATGATACCAAATTTTAAAGCGCATCCATGGCACGGGATTTCAGCAGGAGGAGATGTACCTAATGTTGTAAATGTTTTTGTAGAGATCGTTCCCAGTGATACTATTAAATATGAAATCGACAAGCAAAGCGGTTATCTGAAAGTTGACCGCCCGCAGCAGTTCTCCAATATCATTCCCGCACTTTACGGATTTATTCCGCGTACTTACTGTCATGATGAAGTACTAAAACTTGCAATAGAAAGTGGAGCAGAAGATGTTCAGACAGGTGACCTTGATCCGCTGGATATCTGCGTATTGAGCTCGCATAACATCCACGCAGGCGGTATGTTGATGGAAGCTATTCCAATTGGTGGTTTCAAGATGATTGATAAAGGTGAAGCTGATGATAAAATTGTAGCAGTAATGAAAGGCGATCACGCTTTCGGACACTTCCGCGATATCGAAGAGCTTCCACAGGCCGAGATCAAGAGATTGATGCACTATTTCCTTACCTATAAAAACCTTCCGGATGAACCTGCAAAATGTAGAATCCAGGAAGTTTATGGTGCTGACCATGCAAAAAAGGTAATTAAAGCTTCGCAAAAAGATTATGCAAGCAAATTTGGTGGTTAATCCATCCGATTTTATGAATAAAAAAGACAGGTATACCATATCTGTCTTTTTTATTTTATCGCAGTTTTGCTGAAGAATTTAAAATAAATTGTGTATTTTCGGTTTATGTTTTATTTAACACGATGTTAACATTAAAAAATAATCTATGAATTTATTTATTTTAGTACCCATCTTTGGTATTATTGCCTTAATCTACACTTTTATTCAGAGTTCCTGGGTGAGCAAACAGAACGCAGGTAACGACCGAATGAAGGAGATTAGTGGGCACATTGCCGATGGTGCCATGGCTTTCCTTAAAGCAGAATACAAAATTATGATGTATTTTGTGGTGATTGTTGCTGTATTGCTCGCTTTAATGGGTGCCAGCAACGCCAATTCACACTGGAGTATTGGTCTGGCCTTCATTTTCGGCGCAATTCTTTCTGCCCTGGCCGGATTCATCGGAATGAAAATCGCCACCAAATCCAACGTAAGAACGGCAGAAGCTGCCAAAACATCACTTTCAAAAGCTCTGAAGGTTTCCTTCACAGGAGGTTCCGTAATGGGAATGGGTGTTGCCGGATTAGCCGTATTGGGATTAGGCGCCTTATACCTAATTATTAAACAGATTTTCGCACCGGGTTCCGCAGCAAACACCCATGAAATGGAAAAAGCTATTGAAATCCTTACAGGTTTCTCTTTAGGAGCAGAATCTATAGCACTTTTTGCACGTGTCGGGGGTGGAATTTATACCAAAGCTGCCGATGTAGGTGCCGATTTGGTAGGTAAAGTGGAAGCGGGTATTCCCGAAGATGATCCAAGAAACCCTGCGACAATTGCAGATAACGTGGGTGATAATGTGGGTGACGTTGCAGGAATGGGAGCGGATTTATTCGGATCTTATGTAGCAACAGTTTTAGCAACAATGGTATTGGGTAACGAAACAATTTCCCCGGATCTTTTCGGCGGATTTGCTCCGATTCTTTTGCCAATGCTGATCGCCGGTACAGGAATCATCTTCTCGATGATAGGGACACTATTTGTTAAAATCAGCGAAACAGCTGAACTTGATACTGCTCCGGTACAGAATGCTTTAAACATGGGGAACTGGGGAAGTATTGTACTTACCGCAATCTCTTCTTACTTTCTGGTAAATTATTTATTGCCTGAAACCATGACTTTAAGAGGTCACGAGTTCACTAAGATGGGTGTTTTCGGAGCTATTATCGTTGGTCTTGTGGTGGGAACTCTGATGAGTATCATTACAGAATATTATACCGCCATGGGTAAAAGACCGGTTAAAAGTATTGTAAAGCAGTCCTCAACAGGTCACGCAACCAATATTATCGGCGGACTAGCCGTGGGTATGGAATCTACCCTTTTACCGATTTTAGTTCTGGCTGGTGGTATTTACGGATCTTATCTTTGTGCAGGATTATACGGTGTAGCAATTGCTGCAGCCGGAATGATGGCTACTACTGCCATGCAGTTAGCAATTGACGCTTTCGGACCGATTGCTGATAACGCAGGCGGAATCGCAGAGATGAGCGAATTACCGAAAGAAGTTCGTGAAAAGACAGATATTTTAGATGCAGTAGGTAATACTACAGCAGCCACAGGTAAAGGTTTTGCAATTGCTTCAGCAGCTTTAACAGCGCTTGCGTTATTTGCGGCGTTCGTAGGAATTGCAGGAATTGACGGAATTGATATTTACAGAGCCGATGTATTGGCAGGTTTATTTGTAGGAGCGATGATTCCATTCATATTCTCTTCATTAGCAATCAAAGCAGTGGGAGAAGCTGCAATGGCGATGGTAGAGGAAGTTCGCCGGCAGTTTCGCGAAATTCCGGGAATTCTGGAAGGTAAAGCAACTCCGGAATATGAAAAGTGTGTAGCGATTTCTACGGATGCCTCAATCAGAAAGATGTTGCTTCCCGGAGCAATTGCTTTGGTGTCTCCACTTTTAGTAGGATTTATTTTTGGACCTGAGGTATTAGGAGGATTTCTTGCAGGCGCTACGGTTTCAGGAGTGTTAATGGGAATGTTTCAGAACAATGCCGGAGGTGCGTGGGATAATGCTAAAAAATCTTTTGAAAAAGGTGTGGATATCAACGGGAAAACTTTCTACAAAGGTTCCGAGCCGCACAAAGCTTCTGTAACGGGAGATACAGTAGGCGATCCTTTCAAAGATACTTCCGGTCCTTCAATGAACATTCTGATTAAGTTAATGTCCATCGTTTCATTGGTGATTGCACCTACTTTGGCCATTATGCACAAAGATAAAATTGAAAATAACAGAAGAGAAAAACTGGAATCTCTCAATAAAATGATGGGAGTTACTACTGTTGCAGCTGAGGCTCCGGGTATGGATGCCGGGACTTCTGCTACAGCGCAGACGGTACAAGGCGGTTTAAATGCTGATGGTGATTATGTATATGACACCGGAAATGTTCAGGAAGTGAAACTAACCGATAAATCCATCTTAATGGGGCAGAACAGCCAGCTTTATGCGCTGTATAACGGAATTAAACTTAAAGATCAGGCACTTTTGGATCCGAACACCTGGTTCACCATTGAAAATCTACATTTCCAAAGCGGAAGCAGCGATTTAAAGCCAGGTTCAGAAGCTCAGTTGACAAACCTCGCGGAAATCATGAATGCTTATCCTACTTTAAGAGTAAAATTAGGAGGTTATACTGATGATACCGGAAATGCCGACAGCAATATGAAACTTTCGAATCTCCGCGCCCAAACGGCAAAACTGAAATTACTCGAAATGGGGATTTCGGGTGACAGAATCGAAGCAGAAGGTTACGGCCCGCTCTTCCCAATCTGTGAAGCCAATGATACCGATGAATGTAAAGCACAGAACAGAAGAATAGATGTAAGAGTGCTTAGCTTCTAAAAAAATACTAAAATAATAAATCCCGACTGAAAAGCCGGGATTTATTGTTTAATACTGTTCGTAAAAGAATTTAATAAGTTACCACCGTTTTCTTCTTACATAAATAAAAGTCAGAAGAGCAATAAAAGCCATTAATCCTAACGTGAAAAAATAGCCGGAAGGTTGTCTGAGCTCAGGCATATTCTCGAAATTCATTCCATAAATTCCGGCAATAAAGGTGATCGGAAAGAAATACATCGAATAGATCGCCAGAACTTTCATTACCTGATTTGCTTTCTGGTCGCTCATGGCAAGAAACATCGAAATCAGGTTGGTTACCTGTGCATTCAGGTGTTCAAAATCGGCGATAACATCTTTATGTTTGTCCTTCAGATCTGTCACTTCGGCATCATTAAGTTGCAGGGTCTTAAATTTATCAATCCAGTCTGCAGACATATTCAGGATTCGCGCATTGAGGCCCGATTTTCTTTTTAATTTGTAAAGTCGGCGTATTTGGTTGGAGTTGTTGGTGTTTTTCAGGAAAATTTCGTTCTCAACATTATCCATCGTTTCCATAAGGTTCTGCGATTCATCATCAAAGGATTTCATCACTTTCAAAGCAAGTTTCAGCGCAATAGCATCGGTGGTTATTTCTTTATTTTCAGGGAGAAGAACCTCTTTCTTAAATTCATAGATACTCCTGTTCTTCATACGGTGAACCGTGATGATGATATTCTGAAACAGAAAGATGCCGAGTTTTGTTGAAATGTCACTTATGGTGTTCAGACTCGTGCGCTCCAGTTCCGTATTTTCTCGCGTCAGGAAGAATTTCACCGCATTGTCCTGCTCAAATTTCGGCAGGTGATTCGGATCAATGGTGTCTTCTAACAGCAGGGTATTGATTTCGTATCTTTCGTGGAGAAAATCGAGATCTTCCTGGGTTGGAGCCTCCACATCAATCCACTCGCAGTGGTGGTTCCGGTAAATGATTTCAATTGGCATCCGACAAATTTAATGATATTTTTCAGGTGGCATTAAAGATTTCAAATTCTTTAAATTAAAATTATCTTTGTAGAAATTTAAATCTCCATGATAAAAAGTACAATTAAAGGTATAGGGCATTATGTTCCGGAAAATGTGGTAACCAACGATGATCTTTCGAAACTGATGACCACCAGTGACGAATGGATTACCGAGAGAACAGGCATAAAAGAACGCCATCACCGCAAAAACAGAAATGATGCCGATGAAACCACCGCGTTTTTAGCATTTAAAGCTTCCGAAAAAGCGCTGAAAATGGCTGGTTTAACAGCAAAAGATATCGACTATATTGTTTTTGCAACGCTTTCACCGGATTATTATTTCCCTGGATGTGGCGTACTGCTGCAGGAAATGTTGGGCTGCGATACTATTGGTGCTTTAGATGTAAGAAACCAGTGTTCAGGGTTTGTATATGCCATGAGTGTTGCAAATGCCTTTATCAAATCAAAAACCTATAAAAATATTCTTGTTGTTGGTGCAGAAGTTCATTCATTCGGACTCGATTTTTCTGATGCCGGAAGAGGTGTTTCCGTAATTTTCGGTGATGGTGCTGGCGCAGTGCTTCTATCTGCAACCGAAGAAGACAGTGCCGGTGACATTTTAAGTACAAATATGCATTCCGAAGGTAAATATGCAGATGAGCTTTGTACGAAATTTCCGGGATCCAAATACGGCTGGAGCGACAGGATGCGTTTGGAACCCGAAAATGTTACCGATGCTGAAATTTACCCGGTAATGAACGGAAACTTCGTATTTAAACACGCCGTTACCAGATTCCCGGAAACCATGAAGGAAGCACTTGAATCTGCCGGAAAAAGCATCGATGATTTAGATATGTTTATTCCGCACCAGGCCAATCTTAGGATTGCTCAGTTTGTGCAGCAGAAAATGGGTATTCCGGAAGATAAAGTTTTCAATAATATTCAGAAATATGGCAATACTACTGCAGCATCTATCCCCATCGCGCTTAGCGAGGCGATAGAGCAGGGAAAAATCAAAAGGGGAGACCTTGTACTGCTTTCCGCTTTCGGAAGCGGTTTTACCTGGGGTTCAGTACTCTTTAACTATTAAAAAAAAATGCGTCCATCGACGCATTTTTTTTATTCTACTTTCAGCGAGTCTTCTTTCTGTGACTCGTTTTCAAATGCCGCGGAATCTACCCCGGCATTTCTTCTTTCATCGGCACTGTGTTCTTCTTTGTATTCTTCGCGTTTTTCCTCTTTCTGAGCACAGCTTATAAATGATAAGGTTCCTAAAAGGGCAAGAGCTAATAACTTTTTCATAGTGATAATCTTTAATGTTGGGATGGAGCGGTGCAAAAATGATGCAATTCTTTATTCTTACATTTTAAATGAATATGACTGCAACAAAAATTTGATTATTTCATCGTCATGAGTTTTATCCGGATATGAAATTTGTCAATGTTGATAATTGTCACTTTTATATTTAGTTATAAAGTTATGGTTCTGCGTAAATTTACTTGTGTTTTTAAAAGGAAGTAACTAAAAATCAACATAAAATGACTACTAAAGCCAAAGCAGAACACCAGGTGTATTCCGTAGACGGAGCAAAAGCAAACGCAAACGGATCCAGTAAAAACCCTCTTTCAGAAAAGTACGTTTATTCGTTCGGAGGAGGAAAGGCAGACGGAAATGAATCGATGAAGAACCTTCTCGGCGGTAAGGGCGCTAACCTTGCTGAAATGGCCGGCCACCCCGACCTCAAACTTCCTGTTCCGCCTGGATTTACGGTAACTACAGAAGTATGTACGTATTTCTATGATAATAATAGAACGTATCCCGCTCATCTGGAAAAACAGATCAAAGATGCTCTGGCAGAGGTAGAAACATTAATGGGTAAGAAATTTGGTGATGTAAAAGATCCGCTGTTGATGTCTGTTCGTTCCGGCGCCAGAAGATCAATGCCCGGAATGATGGACACTGTGCTTAATATCGGACTGAATGATGACACCGTAAAAGGTTTGATTCAGGTAACTGGTGACGAGAGATTTGCTTATGATGCCTACAGAAGACTCGTAATGATGTATGCAGATGTCGTTATTGAAAAAGCAGGCGGAATGGAACCTGCCAAAGGAAAAGGCATCCGTAAAATTATGGATGAAAGATTAGGTGAACTTAAAAAGGAAAGGGGCGTAGAACTTGATACCGAAATTTCTGCAGAAGATCTGAAAAAACTGGTTAAGGAATTTAAAGCTTTAACTAAAAAACATTTAAAAGTCGAGTTCCCTGAAGATCCATGGGATCAACTCATGGGTGGCGTAGGTGCAGTATTCGCGTCCTGGAACGGTAAACGGGCCATCGAATACCGCAAAATCGAGAGAATTCCTGATGCGTGGGGAACTGCAGTGAATGTGCAGGCAATGGTTTTCGGAAATATGGGCGACAGCAGCTGTACAGGGGTGGCATTTACAAGAAATCCGGGCAACGGCGACAACCATTTCTATGGTGAATATTTGGTAAATGCACAGGGTGAAGACGTGGTAGCGGGAATCCGTACTCCTGCGCCGATTAACGATTCCTCCAAAAACGATCATTCCAAAGATCTTACAAGTTTAGAAAAGTTAATGCCTAAGCAGTATAAAGAGCTGAATGAAATCCAGAAACGTCTGGAAAAACATTACAAAGACATGCAGGATATAGAATTTACCATTGAGAAGGGTACATTGTATATGCTTCAGTGCCGCGTGGGAAAACGTAACGGTGTAGCTGCAGTAAAAATGGCGGCCGATATGTACAGAGAAAAACTCATCGATGCAGATACAGCCGTAATGCGCGTAGGTCCTAATCAGTTGATTGAACTTCTTTTACCGATGATCGATCCCGAAGAAGAAAAGAAAAACAAGCCGATTGCAAAAGGACTTCCAGCTGGTCCCGGCGGTGCCACAGGACGCGTAATCTTCTCTTCTGAAGAAGCAGTAGAATGGGGGCTGAAAGGCGAAAAAGTAATTCTCGTACGTGAAGAAACTTCTCCTGAGGATGTTGACGGGATGCACAAATCCCAGGCAATTCTTACTACAAAAGGAGGAATGACTTCCCATGCTGCTTTAGTGGCCAGAGGTTGGGGTAAATGCTGTATCGTAGGCTGTAATGATATCCAAATCTTCGAAAAGGAAAAATATTTCCTCACTCACGATGGTAAGAAAATTCATGAAGGCGAATGGCTTACCCTGAACGGAACCACAGGTCTTGCATACGAAGGTGTTTTGGAACTTTCAAATACCGATCTTAATCAGAATGCATCTTATAAAGTCCTGATGACCTTGGTGGATAAAGCTAAAAAATTAGGCGTAAGAACCAATGCTGATACCCCGAAGGATGCACAGCAGGCCGCATATTTTGGTGCCGAAGGAATCGGATTATTCCGTACCGAACACATGTTCTATGGCGAAGGAAGCGAAAAACCACTGTTCCTCCTCAGAAAAATGATTATGAGCACCACAGTGAAGGAAAGAAAATCTGCTTTGAATGAACTCTTTAAATATGTAAAAAAAGACATTAAAGCCACTTTGGAAGTAATGAACGGAAATCCGGTGACCATCCGTCTGCTCGATCCACCATTACACGAATTTGTTCCTCACGACAAAGAAAAATTACAGGAACTGAGCAAAGAACTGGGCGTAAGAATGAGCGTTCTGAACCGAAGAATTCTCGCTCTTCACGAAAATAACCCAATGCTGGGCCACCGCGGTGTACGTTTGGGAGTTTCCTATCCTGAAATTACAGAAATGCAGGTAAGAGCAATCTTAGAATCGGCAGGTGAACTGCAGAAAGAAGGTAAAAAAGCCTTCCCTGAGATTATGATTCCTGTAGTAATGGGCCGTCACGAATTGCGTCACCAAAAAGAAATCGTAGATAAAGTTTATGATGAAGTTCGGGAAGATCTGAATATAAAAGAAATCGCTTTCCTTTATGGAACGATGATCGAAACTCCGCGTGCAGCACTGAAAGGGGATTCCCTTGCTACTGTAGCAGATTTCTTCAGCTTCGGAACCAATGACCTTACCCAAATGTCTTTCGGATTCTCCAGAGATGATATCGGTGGATTCTTACCTAAATATCTTGATTTGAAACTGCTTCCTGAAGATCCATTCGTTTCCATTGACCAGAGTGGTGTTGGGGAACTTATTAAAATTGGGGTAGAAAAAGGAAGATCCGAAAAACCTAAACTGAAAGTCGGAATTTGCGGTGAGCATGGCGGTGACCCGGAATCCGTGAAATTCTGCCACCGGCTTGGTCTGGATTATGTAAGCTGCTCACCTTTCCGCGTACCGATTGCGAGATTGGCAGCCGCGCAGGCAGCAATTGAAGAGAAATAAGCTTTGCACTTATCATTTTTTGAAGAGAAACGGTCCCGAAATTTTGGGACCGTTTTTATATTAATCAAAGATTTCAAATTCATCTCCGTCGTAACTCGCAAAAACCATGGTAGGATAAGAATCCTGATGAAATATATTTCCGTGATGGTCGATAGCGATCGCTCCCGCGAATCCGTCTATTTCTTTTAACTCTGTGAAAGTCTTGCCGAAAGCTTCTTCCAGTTTCATTCCGTCGGTAACTCTGGTAACGATTTTAGCAGCAGTAGCGTTGCTCACAATGTCTTCACCAACTCCGGTACAGCTTACCGCACAATATTCATTGGCAAAATTTCCCGCCACGGTTGCTGAATCGGATATACGGCCCACGATTTCAAAACCTTTACCACCTGTTGAAGTTGCCGCAGCCAGCTTTCCGTTCTGGTCGAGGGCCACGCAACCTACGGTGCCTTTGCCGCCGTTTTTCAGTTTTTCTTCGTATTCCTTTCTGCGCTGCGGGATTTCAGTGGAGTAGTCTGGAAAACCATTTTCCGTGGCATACATTTTTGCGCCGTTGCCGCCGAGAACCCGGTCGTCTTCTTTCATAAGAACCTGAGCGATCTGAATGGGATTTTTTACATTTTCAATATTAATGACACCAGAAAATTTCTGGTTTTGGCCATTCATTAAGGAAGCGCTCATTCTGATTTTCCCGTCGCTCTGGATTTGGGAGCCGGTTCCCGCATTAAAAAGAGCGTCATCTTCCAGAAGCGAAACCACATATACAACCGTTTCTTCTGCACTATGGCTTTTTAAATATTCAAAAGCCTGTGCTGCGATTGATTTTAGTGAATTCTGTTTTGCCACTTTCACTTCGTGGCTTTGGTCACTTTCGGAAAAAAATCCACCGTGGATAATGATTTTCATATAAAAAATTGTGTTTTCTGTATTATAAACAGGTGCGGTAATCTGAATTAGAAAACTAACGGTCCTGCGGAATCGGGCTGTACTGAGAATTTACGATCGTGAGTTCCTTTGTTTTGAGATCGAAGAAATCATTCTGAGACATCACATGAACCGTGAGATTATCGATGGATATCGGCTGGCCAAGGTCGATCTTGGTTAGGTTGGTATCTTTAATGAATCTTCCGTCCACCAGAATCACAAGCCCGGAACCAATCGCGGTCATCGTATCTCCGTGAATATACAGCCCAGTATCCTCACCAAGCCCAATTCCCAGCGTGCGCGGATTGTTGACTACCGCCTGGAAAAGCCTGCCGATTCTGCCCCGCTGAACAAAATGGGTGTCTACAATTACGTTTTCAATGAATCCCAAACCCTGAGTGGTCTTAATTTCACCTTTTAAAAGGGCTTCACTGCTGGAGCCTTGATAGATCATATTTTCCGAAGCTGCTGCGGCTCCTGCCGAAGTTCCTGCATAAATGAAATCCTGCTCCTGGTATTTCAGAAGGATGGCATCGTGGAATCTTGTCCCGCCAAGAATAGAAGTGAGTCTGAGTTGGTCGCCACCGGTAAACATTACTACATCGGCAGCATTGGCGCGCGCAACGATCGCGTCGCTGTTGGCCTGTTCCCGGTTTTGGATGTCAAGAATGTTGACAGTTTTGGAACCTAAAAATTCAAAAGCTTTTTTATATTCTGGACCTACAATCTGCGGAATCTGCGAAGCGGTGGTGATGATCTCAATAATAGAATTTTCCTTTAAACGGGATTCATTGATTATTTTTCTGAGAATTCCGCGCTCAAAAAAGTTCAGGTTTTTTTCTACATTCTGGTCGTAATCGGTTTCTGCAAAACTGCCTTTGTTTACGGCACCTCCGATGATCATTAATTTTCCAACTGGTCTCATAGAATGCAAATGTAGAAAAATTATCAAACTCTCACCCAATGATGCGCCAACAAAATACAACTGAATAACTGATATTTACACAATTATGAGCGTCGAATTTACATGGAATATCAAAAAATTTTGAGGAATTATTATGTTTTTCATTTATCTTTGATTTTATATCACGAACTCACCATCACTAAACTTTACAGAATTAAGTATGAAAATTGAAAAAATACAGGTTTTAAAGGGTCCGAATATTTGGAGCATTCGCAGGAAAAAACTCATTCAGATGCGGCTGGATCTGGAAGAAGTGGAGCACCTTCCCACCAATAAAATTGAGGGTTTCCGTGAAAGACTCGAGAAACTTATTCCTTCGCTTATCACCCACCGCTGTTCCGAAGGTGTAGAAGGAGGATTTTTTCAGCGGGTGGAAATGGGCACCTGGATGGGCCACGTCATTGAACATATTGCACTCGAAATACAGACTCTGGCAGGAATGGATACCGGTTTCGGAAGGACGCGGGAAACCAAATCACCGGGCATTTATAATGTGGTATTCAGTTATCTTGAAGAGAATTCCGGGGTCTATGCTGCTGAGCAGTCCGTAGAAATTGCCGCCCGTCTTATTGATGGCCGCGATTACGATATTGATGCCTGCATACAGGAACTCCGCGAAATCCGGGAGCGCGAAAGACTCGGGCCATCTACCGGCAGTATCGTAGAAGAAGCAGCTGCCAGAAAAATCCCTTGGATCCGGCTCGGCCGTAATTCTTTGGTGCAGTTGGGTTATGGTGTTAATCAGCAGCGTTTTCAGGCAACCATTACCGGTAAAACTTCATCTATTGCAGTGGATATTGCCTGCAACAAGGAATTGACCAAAAAAATGCTTGATGAAGCAGCAATCCCCGTCCCGTCAGGAGATTTGGTTTCCGAACCCGAAGAACTCGAAAAAGTAATCCGTAAAATTGGTTACCCAATTGTGCTGAAGCCGCTTGACGGAAATCACGGCAAAGGATCATCCATTAACGTAAATGATATGGAAAGCGCCATCATCGGTCTTCAGCACGCACAGGCATATTCCAGAAGGGTGATTGTTGAAAAATACATTACCGGCTACGACTTCAGGGTACTGGTCATTAACCACAAGATGGTGGCAGCGGCGCGCAGAGTGCCTGCCCATATTGTTGGCGACGGTGAAATGAACATCCAGCAGCTTATTGATAAAGAAAATCTGGACCCAAGAAGAGGGTACGGACACGAAAATGTCCTCACAGAAATTCTGGTTGATAAAGATACCAACGAACTTCTTGAAAAACTTAATTATTCCCTCGAAACCGTTCCTCAAAAGGGCGAAATTGTTTATCTGAAATCCACTGCAAACCTTTCTACAGGCGGAACGTCCATCGATGTAACTGATATGATTCACCCGGAGAATGTCACCATGTGCGAAAGGATTTCCAAGATTGTAGGATTGGATGTGTGCGGAATCGATATTATGGCCGAAAATCTTACGCAGCCGCTCAAAGAAAGTGGCGGTGCAATACTTGAAGTGAATGCTGCACCGGGATTCCGGATGCATTTGGCACCGAGTGAAGGTTTACCGAGAAACGTAGCTGCTCCGGTAGTAGATATGCTTTATCCTCAGGGTAAACCTTGCCGGATTCCGATCATTGCAGTAACGGGAACCAATGGAAAAACGACTACGACCAGACTGATCGCACATATTGTAAAAAACAACGGTTACAGAGTAGGTTTCACGACTTCCGATGGAATTTATATCCAGAATACCATGCTCACCAAGGGTGATACCACAGGCCCTATTTCCGCGGAATTCGTCCTTAAGGATCCGACGGTAGAATTTGCTGTTCTGGAAACTGCACGGGGCGGAATCCTGAGGTCCGGATTAGGATTCAGTTCCTGTGATATAGGCGTTCTGACAAATATTAAAGAAGATCACCTTGGTTTGAATGATATTCATAACCTCAAAGATCTAACCCGTGTAAAAAGGGTAGTGCTTGATTCTGTTAGAAAAGGCGGCTGGAGCGTTTTGAATGCCGACGACGACTATTCCATGAGACTAATGCCCGATATTGAGTCTAAAGTAGCGATTTTCAGTCTGGACGAGAACAATCCCCATATCCTAAAATTTGCAAAAGAGGGAAAAGTCACCTGCGTATACGAAGATGGTTTCATCACCATCAAAAAAGGCGACTGGAAGATCAGGATCGTAAAGGCCATCAACGTGCCGATCACCATGGAGGGTAAAGCCAGATTCATGATTTCCAATGTGTTGGCGGCAAGTCTCGCGGCGTATTTGCAGGGTTTTGCCATCGAAGATATCGCCAATTCACTCCGAACCTTTATTCCAAGCCCGGCTCTGACTCCGGGAAGACTCAATGTTTTCAGATTTAAAAAGTTCAAGGTTCTTATCGACTTTGCCCATAATCCGGCAGGCTATGAGGCCATTGAAGATTATCTGAAAAATGTGGATTCACCCAAAAAAATAGGAATCATTTCCGGTGTGGGAGACCGCCGCGACGGAGATATCCGCGAGTGTGGTAAGATTGCCGGCAGAATGTTCGACCATATCATTATCCGCAACGAAAAGCACCTGCGCGGCCGAACCGAGGACGAGATCAACGGTCTGGTGATCGACGGTATGCAGAGTTCAGGTAAAGATGTAAGCTACGAGATTATTCCGAAGGAAATCGATGCGCTGAAACACGCAATGAGCCTGGCCGAGGAAAACACCTTTATCACCGCCCTGAGCGATGTTATTTCCAACGCTATCGATCTCGTGCAGGAATACCAGCATAAGGAAATCTTAGAAGAGGGCACAACTCTTTAAGAGCCTTTTTTCGTAAATATAGAATCCCTTCGAATGAAGGGATTTTTTGTGGTAATTTGTTTCTTAATATTACGGGAAGATCATTGCGGAAATGCTTTGCTATCATCAGCATTTTTGTTCTTTCGATGATTCAGATACCTAAAAGTATTTGATAATGAGAATGTTATAAAAATCAAACCTACAACAAAACCGCTCGAACCTGCACCGAAGTTAAAAACTGAGAAACTTATAAAAAGTAAAAAATAGACCATTCCTGTAAGCTGCCAGCAAACTGATGGCTCGGTGTATGCTCTGGAACTCCGGGTAGAATGGGATGAAAATATGGGCTTGAGCTTCTGAGAATCCCAGATTAACAGGACAGTGGAGGAAAAAAGCATCAGCGAAGTAATCAGCCAGGTTCCTTTAAAAGAAAGGCTTATGGTAATGATGCAGATATTAACGATCAGACTGAAATAAATTAAATTTCCCAGCGTAGCTAAACGCTGTGTCATTATTAGAAAGCCGGCCAAAAGCTGTGCAAATCCAATGAAGTTATAATAAAAACCTGACTGATAAAGCCCTTCAAAAAAGTAACCGATCGGATGATCTGTTGAAATTTGAGTAAACCGGTTTCCAATAAGTTTGGTGTAGCCTGAAGGTATAAATGCAGCCCCCAGCAGATAACGCAAATGAATGATAAACCAACGGTTAAAGCGGTTTTCTCTTAACTTTTTGTACTTCATAAGCGGTTAGTCGAAATAACTCAAATGATTGTTACAGTAAAGATTCATCCACTAAATCACCAGTAAATGGTACAGCCATTTCGCAACTTTCTGATAAATTGGAGTATCAAACATCGCGACTTCAAGACACTGTTCGATGATAATAAAAGTTCCAACATATTTAAAAACAGGATGTATATGGCCATTTTTAAGTTGATCCCAAATCCACGCGACAATAATAAGGCTGTCTGCAAGTACCAGTGCAAACCAAATTTCAGGTCGCGGTACAGAAGGAAAGTAATGCCTGAAACGGAACCATGCCGGCCATAAAACCACAATGGTGGCTAACAGCATCAGCCTTTTATGATAATCAGGTTTCTTTCTGTTAATGATGCCGGCTAAAACAAGTCCGAAAAAAAGTACACCTGAAGTTACGACACCTAATAATCCGGAGTACGCCGATTCACCAAACCCCTGCGACATTTCCCGGTGAACCACAAAAATTGCAGTTGGAATCATCGTGATAAAGATTCCTGCAGCAATGAAAATTCCCGAGATGCCCATATATTTGTGCAAACGGTAATTCCTGAAATGTATTAAACTGGTTTGAATGACAAGTAAAAAAATCCACGCGAATGCAAAAGCACCATGAACATGGATAATAACCGGAGCTTCGAAACTGCCCTTGGCAACAGGAATAAAAAAGGTTTTGGCAAAACCTATGAGTGCAGCCAACAACCCTACAATAGCCATGACCAGAAAAAAAGAGGGCTTTCGGTTTTTTAGTATCTTTTCCATCGGATCAACAAGAGGTTATTTTTAAAATATCACATCACGGCTCCTCATTGGCGAATGCTGGGATTACAATGTCTGAACTCTTTCGCCCGTTCACGACCTTAATCATCAGCTAATTACGGTTTACTAAGTTAGAAAAAAATATTCGATGTAATTTCTGATACGCGCTTTTGAATTTCATTATTTTCGGTTGAGAAGTCCAAAAAGTAATGGGATTGCCACCTCTGAGTTTTTTCCGCCTGTCTGTTTTCTGTTTTTGTCCAGGTCGGATAAACCCGAAAACCACGTTTTCCTGTTTTTGCATGTGTAGACAGAATGTGCTGCTTTACCAATACCGATTTAGGAAATAAAAACAATCCATGCTTTTCATTTTCTTCGGTCAGAATGATACAAAAATCAAAATGATCCGTTTCACTGAAAGGTTCGGTTTCATTATCAGCGTTCCGTCTCCACAGCGTCACAAATTGACCCACCTTTTTTGGAGTGATTTTCGCTTTTCTGAATTTGACCTGGTATTTTCCGGCTTCAAAATCATATCCTGAATAGTCTTTTGATTCCGCATCTTCCACAACATTTGAAATTTGCGATAGAGGAGTAGCAGAAAGCAGTTTTTCGAGCCTTATTAATTCTTTAACCATCAGTTTATTTTGTCTGCCAATATCATTTAATTGCAGTTTTTATTCAATCCCCATCTTCATATTTTTAGCGTCGAAATAGATTTGTTTCTGTAAAAAGATTTCATTTCCCAGCATTCCCGACATTCCTGAAAATTTCATGAGATAATACTGTGATTTTGAATATCCTTCCACATAAGTCATAGTGCTAAGCGGGATTTTTGTGTTTTTAAAGATAATGTCTTTTTCTGTTTCGGCGGTATACGTGGTAAGAAGATTATTCCAGGACCGGCCTTTCTCCGTGATGATTTTTGAATTTTTCAGTTTAAGTTTTTCCCAGATATCTTTATTGGTTAGAAGTTGGTATGCACTTGTTCCCGAATCATACAAAAACTCTTCATCTCTACCTTCTAAAACTGCAGGAATAATGATCTTCCGTTTTTTGAATTTAAAGTCAAACGTTTTATTTTCAAAGTTTTTGGGTTCAGATGTTAAGTTGAAAATCACATAATTGTCTTTAAAATTTAGAACTGTTTTCCTGTTTTCAAGCAAATCTGTTCCGATGGTTCCGATGATATTGATTGCATTATCACCCGGTTTATTTCCGAAGTCGATCACCTTGAAATGATCAGACTGCACGATAGAATTCCCTATTTTAAAACTGCTTTCAGCATGATCTCCAGCTGTAGCAACTTTACTGATTCCCGCAATGGAATTCTTATAAAACATAGTGTATGGGCTTCCGGTATCAAACTGCATATAATACGTCACAGTATCCAGGCTGAAGTGGACAGGTAAAAGCATTGCCTTTTTTGCCTTGTTTTCCCATTTTATTTTAACTGTTCCGCTTTCGTTACTGACGTGTAAATAATTTTTGTCTGGAGTGAATTTTCTGTCAAAATAGAAATATCCGGATAGGAGTGACAGCAGTATGAGAATTGAAGTAATGCTTAAAATCTTCTTAAATAAGTTCATTGTTTTTTTCTGCAATATTCTTTTATAATTTAAAAATCAGAGAAAAAACAGGACGACATTTTTATGACAATCTGATGTCACAGCTTATAAGAAGCTGTCTTTCAGGCTTATTGAAAGTTTTTGGGATTTGTTCAAACTCATGCCATTAATGATGACAATTCCTAATTTAAGAATACAAAACGTGATAAGACCATACATGAAAAGTGGTTTCTGTATTTGAAATTCTCTTTGAATAAAGGGAGTTATGATTAAAAACACAGAAAGCAGGAAGGTTAGAATAATTTGAATTTCAGTTATTTTTTTTCCAAGCTGTCTGTTATAAAAATCCTTTGTTTTTGAAGTCAGAATCAGAGGAAAAATAATTCCGCCAAAGGGAATAACCAAGCCTGCAAGCGCCGATAAGTTGATTAATTTGGAGCGCTCCGTATTGTTGATTTCTTCTCTTTCGAACAGACTTTCAGGCTTTAGCTCTAATGCTTTTGCTATTGCATTTAAGGTAAATCCTTTTAATGGGCTTCCGGCTTCAATCCGCTGAACTGTCCTCAATGAAAGCCCCGATTTTTCTGCAAGTTCATGCTGAGTAAGATGCTGTTTTTCCCGCCAATATTTTACTTTGTTCATTTTTTGGGAGCTATTAAAATAGCAGATAAGGGTTTGGCATCTCTGTGGGAGGTTTCAAAAAGAGATTTTTTGCAAGTTCTTTTGCATTCATCAGTAGTTATGTTTATATAATACTGCAAATATAGGATCGTTTTGTTTTAACATTCTACCTTTTTTACACCTCGACTTTAAATTCTAAATCAACATCATATCCTGATTGTCCACCCTGTACACCCCAGCTTTCTTTCATGCTGTCTCTCACAACAATGAGGATGTGGTCTTTTGGAATGCCTAATTCAGCCAGGTTTTTAACGGTTTCGCTAAACAGTTTTCGTTTAGCATCTATTGAACGTCCCGAAAATGCGTCAACACTAATCAGTGTATATAATTCTGGTTGTGTTTTTGTTGGTGAAACAGCAAATCGGTGAGGTGGATGCACTAAAAGTCTGATGGTTTTATCCTCCATTGGTATTTGAAATGCGGTTACCATTGCTGAATGAACTGCATCGATGATCTTATTTCCTTCTGCTTCGTTATAGTCTTTTCTGACTTCTATTAAAATGGCTGGCATATTTAATTTTCTTATAGTATTGGTTATTTGATATTTATTTTCACAGTACAGTAAGTTCTTTATAAAAAGTAGATTACGTTTCGGTTAACAGTTGCTTTAATTCATATTCCACCTCATCATCAGCCAGATCTTTAATCTTTACAAAGTTAAGATGCTCAATAAGTTTTATGGCTTTTTCATTTTGTAGGGTCGTAACTGCCCAAATGCGTTTTAATCCGATAGTATGGAGTCCGAATTCAATTGCTGAAGACAGGGCAGAAGTCATATAACCCTGGCCGCGGTATTGGGGCAATAGCACACAACCCAGTTCTCCTTCTCCGTTGTCAAAACCGCGATAATAACCGCAGGTGCCAACAATTTTATCGGTTGATTGATCTGCAATACCCCAGTGAATTGAATTTCCATTACGGTAATCAAGGTCTATTTTAGCCTGCATTGCTATGGCCTGTTCAGGTGTTGTAGCCTGAACAGCGTCGTAGAATGAGATTTCAATAATATCATTAATGTCGGAAGACTTAATCTCTCTTAACACTATTTTGTTGCCCGAAATGATTGGAAATTTGTCGTATGGTGGAAGTCTCATTTCATTTTATTGGGATGGTTGATGTGATGTTTAGTATCCTGATTCACGATGTGCAGGGTTATTCCTTTTTTTTAAATAACCTGTCAGGATAAGTATTACTGTCGATGAGCAAATGGGTGGTCTCATTTTTATTATTCTTTTGAAACCAGATTTTTTCTCCTTTAAATTTCGTGAAAAAGCTGCCATCCACATTTGCAGATAAGTTTATTTTTTTAGCCTGCCGGGTGCTTTGTATGTATAATTTGTTTTTCGTCAGCGATACATGAATCATTTGCGTACCAAACTGATAACTTCCGGTAAGAGACTTCTTCTGGGTGCGGGTCAGCTGTATTTCCTTCTGGGGAGGTTCTTCCATATTGTAAAGCAGATAACGTACACTTCCTAATTTTTCGAAAGCATCACCTGCATTTGCGAAAATGATGATGGTTTTATTGGTATCAGGATGTCGCTCTATCCACATTTTGTAACCGGGCCATCCGCCCGAATGCATCAGGATTTTTCCAAATTCTTTCGTGTTTTTTATCATCCAGCCAAAACCGTATCCGAAAGTAGTGCCATCGTTGAGTTCAGCAGGCGAAAAGGCTTCTTCGATCATCTCCCTCGAAACAAGTTTTTCGGTGTACAGCGCCTGCTCCCACTTCAGCATGTCGGGAGCGGTGCTGCTGGTAACCCCATCGCCATAAATACCGTCCATAAAATAAACAAACGCTTTATCAACCTGCGAACTATCCGCCATGATGTACGTATCTGTTTTTTCGTCTTTTACATAGCCATACGCATAGTTTGGGATTGTTCTCTTTTCATACCGTTTCCTGTAAACCTCTGTGTGGCTCATTTCAAGTGGCAGAAAGATTTTTTCTTTCACCTGGGTTATAAAATTCTGACCGCTCACCTTTTCAATTATTTTACACAGCAGCAAATATCCTGTATTGGAATATTGCCATTGTGTGCCGGGTGAAAACTCAACTTGGGGTTTCTTCTCGGCCAACAGTGCAATTGCATCCTCATTCATCAAAATTTTAGTGCTGTCCCAATGTTTTTCTGCAAGATCAACATAATCCGGTAGGCCGGAGGTATGGTTAAGCATGTGGCGGATCGTGATGTTATGATATGGGAGATCCGGAAGAAACTTTCGCAGACTGTCACTATAACTCAGCTTCCCCTGTTTTTCAAGCATCATGATGAGCATCGCAGTAAACTGTTTACCAATAGAACAGATTTCAAAAATAGATTCGGAATTGAGCAGCTCATTTTTTTCTCTGAAAGCAAACCCGTAGCTTTTTTGAAAAATGGGTTTACCGTTTTCGGCGATCAGCACGTTGCCGGAGAATTTATTGTCCCGGTGCAGCTGGGTGAAAATATTGTCGAACTGCGTAGCACGGTCTTGCGCGGTTAACATAAATGCACCGCAAAACACACCTGTAAGCACCAGTAATGATCGAATAATATTTTTCATTGTTTGTTGTGCTAGTTATTAATGAATATGAAAATAGGAGACAGACTGCTTGCTGATGAATCCCATGCAAAGTCTTGCATACCGGATATTGCGAATAATGCACTCCAGATTCTCCAGGTTAACAGCCATTAGATTACTTCTCTTACTGCGTCGGTCGTGTTGTCAACTGGTCAGGTAATGAAACTTTTATAATTTCAATATCCTGATAATCAATTCAAATTTACTAATTGTTTTTGAATTATTTTGTACGCTGCATTTTTTAAAAGATTCATTATCAGCAAAGGGGAAGCAAGTAGATAGTAATTTCTCTACATTAAAAAATAAGCAGGTATGAAATCTTTATTTATAGAATTCAAATCCCCGGATAGTCCCCATGTCACCCATACTTTACTTATCCAGATACACGGAAATACTTTTCCTGAATACGATTAATAAGCATCCCAAAATGAGATTAAAAGCTGCGAGTACTAAGTTTAGTGTATTATTCGGATCTCTGGGAAACAGCGGGTTAAAATCACGTTTAAGATCGTAGTACAGGTAGGAGATTACGGAGGTAAGATTTTCGAGAATCAAAAATCCGCCAATGATCACCAGTGCAAGGGTTACAATGTTTTTGGAATTGAAATTGTTTACTGGAATTCTGTTGTTTTCGAAACCTTTGTCAAGTTTAAACAGGTCAATAATCCGGTCGGGGAAACGTATAAGAAAGTACAGAATTGCAATACTGAATAAGACAATAATGAGAATGTAAATTAAAGTGCCGATTTTCTGACTCAAATCAGAGTCAAATCCTAAAACTGAGATCTGAGACGGAATGACTCCGAAGATAATCTGGATAAAAAAGTATAGACCGATAATCTTAATTAAAATTCTAAAGAAATCTCTGTTTAACATTCTGTTTGTTTTAAATTGAGGCTGGAGGATAGGCAGTTATGAATTTGACTTGGGAATTTTAAAAAGCAGAACAATCACATAGATTTGCAAAACGGTTCTCCGTCTGTAATTGTTTTTGTAAAATTCCAATTCATCATTTAGGGGATAGGTTAGTGGTGCAATCAATTGACACTGACAAACTTTTCTAAAAGCGCCGGAAGCTTAGTTTCGGAATTAATCTGATCATTATTCCAGAAACTCATCACACAGCTCACGTTTTTATTTCTGATGTTTTCTGCGATATAATAAATGGTCAGCGATTTTCCACCCGACATTCCGGCTAATGCAGAGGTCAGCCCTGTGAAATCATAAACCACTTTCTTCGCTTTTGTGGGAACGCCCTCAAATTGGAGATCTACAAGTTCTTCAGAGGTAACCTTTCCTCCCTTTCTTGATTTCGTGACGTTAAGTTGATTTTCAACTGATTCTTTTGCATCCTGCAGCGTCCTGTGAATACTCCAGTTCATTTCTCCTGAATACGGACATTGAACGGTATTCAAAAAAGTCCAGTAACACCTGTTTCCCAGTTCAACACTCCTTCCTGCAAAATCAATCGAACCAATTTCCATAGAAACAAAGTTTTGATCCGGAATTTTATTGTCGATAATGGCGTTAACTAATTGCTCTTCGGTTTCCTTATCCGGTGTGCCGTTTTTGATAAACCAAACAACATTCGTTTTCTTATCCGGAGTTTCGACAAAATAATAAGTGTCCGTTTGAAAATTGTTGTCCGTAATTTTTTGCTGCTTTGTTACAGAAAGATTATTATACCTGATCCGGTTGTTTTTTAGCTTAGCATCTGATTCCTGGATCTGGTGTTTCCTGAAAATCTTTTTCAGACCTTTTTCATCAAATGCAGTATTAAAAGTTTCGCTCGTTACACTGTAACCATCAATATTATACCAAATCTTCCCGTTATTTTTTAAAGCAGAAAGTCTTTCATAAAGAGTATTCTCCTGCGAAAAGCAAACAGAAAAAATGAAAATAAATAAGAGTTGTAGTGTTTTCATTTAAAACGGTATTTGTTATCATTACGAACTAACGGCTGTATATTACTAATCTTTGTAAATATAACGAAAAGGACAATTAGCGAAAATCTTTATGATGTAAACTTCAGCCCCGCTAATAGAAATACTTTGTTACAGGCAGTCTTTTTATTCACCCCATTTGTGAAATAATTTCATTTTCGTTTTACGGTTGTTCAGAATTAAAAAGCCATTAATTTGTGTTTCAGTTGAATTCCCTGGCTTAACAGCAATCATTCCGGTTTCAAAAAGATACACAGTAGAATTTTTAAAGTCAGTCTCAAATTTATTATTTTTCCCTATTAATTCTACGGAGTAGTTTCTTTTTGAGGTGTTTAACTCACCATTTTTAACATTCATACTGTCGGCTAATTTCCAACCATTTTTCTCCGCAAACGAAATTATTGAATTTTTGTCTAATTTATAATTTTCAGATTCCCAATTTATAATAGTTGTTCCTCCGAAAGGACCATGATCAGAAAAATTATATTTTATTTTGTCTTTGTCAAATTCTGTCCAGAATTTAGCAGGAATAATTTTGGAGCAACTATTCAAGATTAATATTAAAAAAATCAAAAATTTTCGATTAAACATGTTTTTGTAAGATTGCATGTAACTGCTGTTGTGTGTAGTTTATTTTATAATTAAATTCTGAAACTTTTAGATTCCAGAGTTTTAGCGTTTGAGTTGCGATAAGATAATCATCTTTTTCTCGAATTGATAATTGGTCTGTAAATGAACGTACAAATTTTGCCCAATAATTATTTTTAGAGTCGTTAAGCAAAAAGTAAAATCCTGCATCTCCAAAATTTTTGCCTGAAGAATCTAAAATTAATTCTCTATTTTTCCCAACACTTGGTTTCATAATCACAGTTGCATTTCCTTTTGGTAAAGGAAAAATGGCTTTTATAAAAGTTTGATTTGAAGGCAATTTGCAAGTTCCATAAATACCAGAATAAATAACTTGTCCAGTATTTTCAACTTTTCTTAACCAAATGGTATATTTTAATTCGTTTGTATTTTTGTCAAATAATTGAATGATTTCACTATTCAATTTTTCTTGATTATTGTTTTGCAAAGGAATGTTAAGTTGATTAATTCTTTTGCTGAAAAGTCGATTAACAACGAAACCAAACGGTTTGAAAAACGGATTCCATTTTACATCAAACACAAGTTCATAATTTGAAGTTTTCTCGTAAAATTCGATTACTTTTTTCGATAAACTATTTATTTCATTTTTACTTAAATTCAGTTGATTAATAGATGTTAAAAGTCCTTTAGATATTGAATTTCTTTCTACTGATAAATTTTCTTTTTCAGCTAATTGATTGATAAATTCTTCTCCAATTCCATTAACTTCTCCGAATGGACCGATTAGCCAATTGTCTTCATTTGGACTAAAATTTCGACCAGTAAAGATTACCCATTGCTGTGTAAACCAATCTTGGAATTTCTGCATTGTATAAGCTAAATTCATAGTTTGGTTTTTTCGTTATTTAGATAGTTTTTCTTTCCGTTCCATATTCCGTGTTCCGAAATGGGAAGAAATCGAAGAGTTGTAAATTCAAAATGAAAATCTTTTCGAGTTCTTTCTTTCATTGCATTTGAATGACGTTTTGGATTTTCCATTTTTGAATGACCATGAACCATTTCAGACATTTCCTTTTGTGATTTCCAAATAGTAAATGTAGAAATAAGATTTGGATAACGAATTGAAGCCAAAGATAGAGTAGTACCAGAATGATCACGTACTAATTTTTCTACAGGTCTTCCCCAACGTAAAAATCTTGGAATTTCTGTGTATTTCATTCTTGCTAAAGTGACAGCAACTACGGATTGATTTTCATTGTCAATTTCTATGTGAGTTTTCGGAATATTAAAATGTGAAATAGCTCCCCATTGTCTGATAAATTTTAGTTTTAAATACCAGCTTTTTGAAAGTTGTTTGCCCAAAGAATTTGATTGTAGAAATTCTGAAAATTGATTTTCATCTTCCCATTGAGCAAAAACAACTATTGTCCTTGAAAATAATCTAGTTGGTGAATAAATAGAAGAACCCAATTCCATTGCAGACATCGTTTCTTCGTGAATTAGGCCTTTAATTTTAGTTTTGGTAATTGGGGAAAGAACATTTTTTAATGCTGAAAAAAATGATAATTTAATTAAGTGATAAGTAAATAGATTTTGATTTTCGACTTCATTCATTTTATGACGAGCGTTCTTGATAAATTACACACAACTCTCAAATATACAAAACTTCTCCCGTCGACAACCAGATTTTACTCATTCTAAATTATTTCTGGTCTTAGTGTTTGTCAATTTCAGCCGTTTTGTAATATGCCTCTCAGACTCCCAACATCGAACAGTATACGGACAGTGTATATACAACGGATATAGAATGGATATACAACGGTTAGACAAAGGATATACAAAGGATATAGAAACTTGTCATTCATTTCTTTCCTCAGGCTGCTGTTTCCTTTGAAAATCCCTGTCATACTGTGCGTTTACCTCATATTGCCTGAGAACAGCAGTTTTCCCGTAAATGGACAAAACTGCCCTTTTCTTTCCCTTAATGGAAATTTTTGGAAAAAAGCGGCATTCTTTACATTTTAGCACCAGCTTTTCCTACCTCGGAGATTTTTGCGTTAGGAGATTCTCAAAGGCAGGGTTCAAACGAAGAAAAAAATGAAGCAAAAAGTAAGTATATTAAACTCTCGCTAATTTTCCTGATAACGCTGATGATAGGATTTAATGAGTTGAATAACGACCTGGGAGATTTTTGCGTTTAAGAAAAACTACCTTTAAGCCCTCGCTGATTCACTGATTTCGCTGATTTCGCTGATTTCCCAACCCTATACTTTTGCGTCCTCGCAGTGCAACGCTTCTAAATATTGCTGAAACGACCTAGGAGATTTTTGCGTTAAGAAAAATGGAATTTCTTCGCAACCAAATCTTCAATTGGCAATACCTAAAAATCCCCATTGTCTGAGTGGCGGCAAAAAATTGTGTACACAAAAACTTGTTGACTTTCCGCCCGAGTTTAGGGAATTTTCTCGAAGAAATTGCAGTTTTTTAGCAATCCGCCCTAAGGCGGATCGCCGATTCAATTAAAAATATATAAAAGATGAGGCAAAAAGATCCAGTCTTGATTTTTTCGTTCTTTTGCATCAAGGCAAAAGAACTTAAGATAAAAAATAACGACCTTTCTCGCACTCTCCTTCGGGAATCCTAGCCGCCGCTTCCCAAAAAACACCCTTTTTGGCAACGAGTCCGCAACAACTCCGCAACAACATCACCGGAAATTCGCTTCAGTTTACAGAACCACTTCACTCCCTGAAATAGTAACTCAGTTCAAAGAAATGTTAAAGGACAGTCAAAGGAAAGGGTACTTAATGTCCCCCGGATTGGAGTTCCCGAACTGGGTCAGAACCAACAGCATTATAAAATAACTGAAGATCACCTGCAAAAACTTCCTGCATTTACACTCAATAATTTTTGCCAATAATTTTATCATCTCAATAATTTCCCTATTTTTGACCAATGGAAAATTTCGTCGTTTCTGCAAGAAAATACCGCCCCCAGGAGTTCGATACTGTCGTGGGGCAGGCCCATATTACAGATACGCTCGAACACGCCATTGAAGAAAACCAGTTAGCCCAGGCGCTCTTGTTTTGTGGTCCTAGAGGGGTGGGTAAAACCACCTGTGCGAGAATCCTGGCCCGTAAGATCAATGAACGCGACGGTTCCACTTCCGAAGACGGTTTTGCCTACAATATCTTCGAACTCGATGCCGCTTCCAACAACTCCGTGGAAGACATCCGCGAACTGACGGATCAGGTGCGTTTTGCCCCACAGGTAGGGAAGTACAAGATTTATATCATTGATGAGGTGCACATGTTGTCCTCAGCGGCGTTCAACGCTTTCCTGAAGACACTTGAAGAACCGCCTGCACACGCGATCTTTATCCTTGCGACGACAGAGAAGCACAAGATCATTCCTACCATTCTGTCCCGTTGTCAGATTTACGATTTCAAAAGAATTACGATTGAAGACATTCAGAGTCACCTGAAAAACATCGCAGCAAAGGAAAACATCACTTATGAAGACGATGCCCTTTACCTGATTGCCCAGAAAGCCGACGGCGCACTGCGCGACGCGCTTTCCATATTCGACAGACTTTCTACATTTACCCAGAAAAACATTACCCTCGCCAAAGCCGCCGAGGTACTCAATATTCTTGATTACGACCAGTATCTCAACATCGTAGATCTGGCGCATGAAAACAGGATTCCCGATGTGCTATTCGCTTTCAACGAAATTGTGAAAAAAGGTTTTGACGCGCATATCTTCATTGCAGGATTGGGCAGCCATTTCCGTGATTTGATGATGGCGCAGAATCCTCATACGTTAAACCTGATTGAAGTAGGCGACAAAACCAAAGCAAGATTCTCCGAACAGAGCAAAAAGTGGAATGCCCAGCAGCTCATTGATGCGATTGAAATCTGTAACCATGCCGACATCAATTACAAAAACTCCAAGAATCCAAGGCTAACGGTAGAAATTGCTTTAATGCAGCTTTCGTCTCTGACAGCCGCAGGAACTGAGGTTAAAAAAAAAAGTATCTGATATTAGCGCCGCTTCTTAAAACAGCAGCTCCAACCATCCAACTCCCGAAATCAGAACCCAAACCGGCCGATTCAGAAGAAATTCCCAGGGAAGCTCCCCCCGTAATCGTAAAAACCGCCGCGCCCATTGCAGCCCGTAAGGTATCCTCCAAATTCAGCATCAGCGCCGTTTTGAACAAAACTGAAGTGGAAGAGGAAAAACCGGTTACCACCGCAAAAGAAACGCTCCCAAGCAACCACTTTACAGAGACCGACTTGCAGAAGGAGTGGGAGCAGTTCCTCAAAGATCTTCAGCGCAAAGACATCATCATTTACAGCGCGATCAGTTCCTTCAGACTGCAGAAAAAAGGTGAGGATATCGTTGAGGTCACTTATCCTTCAGAATCTGCGAAAATAGAATTTGAAAAGGTGAGGGCAGACTTCTTCAACCATTTCATGCACAAGGTAAATCATTTCAATATCACCATCGAATATAAAAATGATACCAGCCTGAAGAAAGAAATCATCACCAAACGGAAGATTTTCGATAAATTTGCTGAGATTAATCCTCTTTTAAAGGATTTAGATGAGATCTTCAAATTTGATTTAAATTAAAACCAAACGGAGTCAACATCGATGTTGACCAACCAATATTCCAATGGACTTACAAAATTTAGAAAACAGCTGGCTTCAGGATTTTCCCAGCCCTTTAATGATAGCCGGCCCATGCAGCGCCGAAAGCGAATCGCAGATGCTTGAAACTGCCCGAAGAATCAAGGAATCCAACGCACCGGTTCCGGTTTTCCGAGCCGGAATCTGGAAGCCCAGAACCAAACCCAACGGCTTCGAAGGGGTAGGGGTTATCGGCCTCAACTGGCTGAAAAAAGTAAAGGAAGAATACGGCTTCAAAACCGCTACCGAAGTGGCCAACGCCCATCATGTCGCTGCCGCTTTGGAGGCTGATGTAGATATTTTATGGATTGGTGCACGCTCAACCGTAAATCCATTCACCGTTCAGGAAATAGCTGAAGCGCTGAAAGGAACCGACAAACCGGTATTGGTAAAGAATCCTGTAAACCCTGATCTTGCCTTATGGATTGGCGCCCTTGAAAGACTTTTAGGTCAGGATGTTAAAAACCTTGGAGCAATACACCGTGGTTTTTCAACCTATCAGAAAACAAAATACAGAAATATCCCGAACTGGCAGATTGCACTGGATTTTAAGAATCAGTTTCCCAATATTCCGATGTTGGTAGACCCGTCGCATATCTGCGGGAACAGAACAGGCCTTGCCGGAATCGCTCAGGAAGCATTAAACGTCGGCTATCAGGGAATGATTATCGAAACACACTGCACTCCGGACGAGGCCTGGAGCGATGCCTCGCAGCAGATTACACCGGAAGTTCTCGCTGAACTGATCAGCAATTTACAAATCAGAAACTCCGATATTTCTGCCTTTGATGATGAAATGGGGCGGCACCGTACGCTGATTTCCGATCTCGATTTCCAGCTTATTGAACTGCTTTCTCACAGAATGAAGATTTCAGAAAAAATCGGAACGCTGAAAAAGGACAATAACATTGCCATCTTCCAGCCAGACCGCTGGAGAGTAATCACCGAATACGCCAACCAGAAAGCAGATGAAACAGGAATGTCTCAGGAATTCATCGAAAAGGTTTTCAAAGCCATCCATGAGGAGTCGATTGAAATTCAGAATAATATTTAAACAATGAACGGTTTTGAATTATTGAGTGATGAGTTGTTGGATGCTTTCAGGAATGAAGTCGGCGACCGCTTGCTCGATTCAATAAATGATGCAGGCGATTCTGAAATTGACGTAAATTATTTTGATTTTTACAATGCTGTTTCCTCTGTTTTTTCTTCTAAAATTGAAGGTGAAGACATAGAACTTGACAGTTTTTTGAAACATAAATTCTTAAAAGTAGAGTTTAAACCGGACTATACTTTGAGAGCAGATGATTTGTTTGCAGCCTACGAACTGTTGAAAATAAAAGAACTGAACCTCACTAATTTCCTGGAAGCACATGCGATATTAACCCGAAATTTACTGCCGAAATCGCAGCAGGGTCTGCTGCGAAATTCTCCGATGGTAGTAATGAATTCGGAGGGTAGGATCGAGTATTCAGCTACAGATCCAGGTCTCGTAAAAAGTGAAATTGATAAGCTCTTTCATGATATCGAAATAGTGTTATCGTTGGATTTAGATGAGTTAGAGGTCTTATACTACAGCTCGCAGATCCATTTCTGGTTCGTGAAAATTCATCCTTTTTATGATGGTAACGGGCGTGCGGGGAGACTGCTGGAAAAGTGGTTTTTAGTATCCCATTTTAACGAAAAAGGTTTCGCTCTTCAGACTGAGAAGAATTACTACCAGGATCTTCCCGTCTATTATAAAAATCTTAGAAAAACAGGATTTGAGTATGAAGACACCGATTTCTCAAAATCTTTAGATTTCATGCTTATGTCAGCAAATGCAATAATCAGTAAAAACACATGAAGGGTCTTATCACCAAATCTACGGGAAGCTGGTACCAGGTTTTAGAACAGGAAACAGGAAGATTCTTTGAAGCCAGAATCCGGGGTAAATTCAAACTCATTAAAACCAGACTTACCAATCCCTTGGCGGTAGGCGACAGAGTAGAGTTCTCCCTGGAACAGGATGAGGTCGCGTGGATTACGAAGATTGAACCGAAAAAGAATTACCTGATCCGCAAGTCGGTCAACCTTTCGAAAGAGGCGCATATCATTGCTTCGAATATTGATATTGCTTGCTTTATTTATACGTTAAGATTCCCGGAAACCTCCCTTGGATTTCTGGACCGTTTCCTCGCATGCTGCGAAGCCTACAACATTAAGCCGCTCATCCTTTTTAATAAAATGGACGTTTTAAGCGATGATGACAAAGAAATTGTTCAGAATATTGAGGCGCTTTACCAGAATATTGGGTATCACACTTTAGAGATCTCATCCTATTCTAAACTCAATTTAGAACTCCTTCAGGGCATCATCAAAGATCAGGTTTCGGTATTTTTCGGGCATTCCGGAAGCGGTAAATCTACTCTGGTCAATGCGCTGCAGCCCAATCTAAATCTTAAGACTTCAGAAATCTCGGCCACACAACTCAAAGGAAAACACACCACAACCTTTGCACAGATGCACTTTTGGGATTTTGGCGGAAGCGTTATTGATACCCCGGGTGTAAGGGAATTTGCGATGATTGACGTGGAGAAGGAAGAAATACAGCATTATTTTCCCGAGATTTTCCGGGTGGGGAGAGACTGTAAATTTCACAACTGCATGCACATCAACGAACCGAAATGCGCCGTACTTAATCAGCTTGAAACCGGCGAAATAGAGGAAACGCGATACATGACGTACCTGAAACTGATGGAAGAGGCAGAAGAAAATACTGCCCAATAAAAAAACCCAGCCGAAGCTGGGTAAAAACTAATAACCATGAAAACTCAAATTAAACATGAGAATCGAAAGTAAATTTACAACTTCCGTGCCAAAATAAATTAGCCTCTCATCAAAGGAATTTTCGGTACAAATATATAAAAGTTTTTGTACTTTTGCGCCATTAAAAAACAAGAGATATGTCAGGTAAAATTACATTCACCATGATTAAACCGGATGCAGTTGCAGATGGTCACATTGGTGCTATTTTAGGTAAAATTTCCGAAGGAGGTTTTAAGATCAAAGCTTTAAAATTAACTCAGCTAACTGTTGCTGATGCTAAGAAATTCTACGAAGTTCATGCTGAGAGACCTTTTTACGGGGAATTGGTAGACTTCATGAGTTCAGGACCAATCGTTGCAGCGGTTCTTGAAAAAGACAACGCTGTAGAAGATTTCAGAACGTTAATTGGTGCTACAAACCCTGCAGAAGCTGCAGAAGGAACCATCAGAAAAATGTTTGCAAGAAGCATTGGTGAAAACGCTGTTCACGGATCCGATTCTGATGAAAACGCTTTAATCGAAGCTGCTTTCCATTTTTCAGGAAGAGAAATTTTCTAAACCTGTGAAAAATACAACTGAAAAAGTCCCGGACATTCCGGGACTTTTTTATTTTACAGACGTGATCCTTATTTAAATTTTCAAAAGTTCTATGGTGCGTTCCGGGCTTTCGGAAGAGAACACCGCATTCCCCGCAACGAGTACATCAGCACCGGCATCGAAAAGTTTTGCGGCATTTTCCAGATTTACGCCTCCGTCAACCTCAATAAGCGCAGTGGAATTGTTTGAGAGTATGAGATCCTTTGTTTCAGCGATCTTCTTGTACGTGTTTTCGATGAATTTCTGCCCGCCAAAACCGGGGTTCACACTCATCAGCAGAACCAGATCTACATCAGCAATGATGTCCTCCAGCATTAAAACGGGAGTCGCAGGATTAAGTACAACACCCGCTTTTGCGCCCTTGTCCTGAATCATACTGATCGTACGGTGGAGATGGGTACATGCTTCGTAATGCACGGACACCAGATCTGCACCCATGTTGATGAATTCTTCAATATATTTTTCCGGCTCCACAATCATCAGATGCACATCTACAAATTTCTTTGCGTATTGCTGTACGGTTTTCATCACCGGAAATCCAAAGGAGATATTGGGCACGAATCTTCCGTCCATAACGTCGATGTGAAGCCAGTCTGCCTGCGAACCGTTGAGCATCTCGATATCCCGCTGCAGATTCCCAAAATCCGCCGAGAGTAATGACGGAGCGATTAATTTTGTTTTCATTCTTACTTTTTTATTCTTTTTACTTTTTACTTTTTCCGTGGCTCTTTTCTCAGTGATATTTCAGATTCATATCGGGTTTTATTTTCAGGAGCGTTTCGTAAATCAGTTTAATGACATTGGAAACATCTTCTTTAGAAACCATTTCTACCGTGGTATGCATGTACCGTAAAGGCAATGAGATCAATGCTGAAGGAACGCCGCCGTTCGAATGGGCGAAGGCATCAGTATCGGTTCCTGTCGCACGGCTTGCCGCCGCGCGCTGGAATGGTATATCCTTAGCTTTCGCCGTTTCCACAATAAGTTCACGGATAACATGATGAACGCTTGGCGCAAAGAAAACCACCGGTCCGGCCCCGCATTTCTGGTCGCCTTCCTTTTTCTTTTCGATCATCGGGGTGGTGGTGTCGTGAGTAACATCTGTAATGATCGCGATGTTGGGTTTAATGGTGTCTGCAATCATATCAGCACCATATAAACCGACTTCCTCCTGTACAGAATTGGTAATATAAAGCCCGAACGGAAGTTGATCTTTGTTTTCATGAACCATTCTTGCCACTTCAGCGATCATATAGCCTCCGATCCGGTTGTCAAGTGCACGACAGACGAAATATTTATCGTTAAGTTCGAAAAACTCATCAGGATAAGTAATCATGCAGCCTACGAAAACGCCCAAATCTTCTACTTCCTGTTTGGTGGTCGCACCGCAGTCGATAAAGATGTTTTCAAGTTTCGGAACCGGTTCGTTGGAACTGATTCCTCTTGTATGAATGGCTGGCCAGCCGAAAACTCCTTTCACAATTCCTTTCTCACCATGAATATTCACGACCTTCGACGGTGCAATCATCTGGTCTGAGCCTCCGTTCCGGATCACGTAGATTAAACCGTCATCGGTAATATAATTAACGTACCACGAAATTTCATCGGCGTGAGCTTCAATTACAACTTTAAATTCTGCCTCAGGATTGATGATGCCATAGCAGGTTCCGTAATGATCAAACTCAATTTGGTCCACATAAGGTTTTATATATTCCATCCAGACTTTCTGTCCGTTATGTTCGTAACCTGTTGGTGAGGCAGTGTTTAAATACTGTTCTAAAAATTTTAATGATTTATTTTCTTTTTTCATGAAAAAAGGAATGAATTTTGTTATTTTAAGCTTTGATTTTATACGAAGTAAAAATAATGAATTTTAACAAACCTGTCTTATTATTTCTACTGTTTTTAGGTCTTAATGCAAATGCACAGAAGGATTCGGTGGTGATCGCAAAACCCATTAGTCAATATCCGCCGGAATTACTTAAAACAGATGAATTTGGTAATAAATATTATTACGACGAAGCACAAAAGGCAAAAATATACGAGATTGACGGTGAGAATGTGGTGGTGATGGATGAATTAATTCTCTTTAACAAACCCCGGTTCAATAATCAGCTCGATCAGAATTACTACTATTTCCTCAATAAAAAACTCAACCGCGTTTATCCTCTGTTTCTTACTGCTCTGGAGCAATATCAGGACATACAGGATGAGATGAAAAACCTGGAACGCAGCGCCCAGAAAAAATATGTCAGCGAAAGACAGAATGCATTGGCGGCGCAGTATGAAGTTCAGTTGAGAGATTTAACCACAACCGAAGGCCGTGTTTTTGCGAAATTAATGAACCGTGCAACAGGGAAAACGGTTTATGAAATCATTCGTGAACTCCGCGGTGGCTGGAGTGCGTTCTGGTGGAATGTGAAAGGCAATATTGCCGATGTGGAAATTAAGGAACCTTATGATCCGCGCCGAAACCGTACCGACGAATTTCTGGAATCGCTCCTGCAAAGCAACTGGAACGCCGGATATTTTACGCCTTACCCTGGTTATCAGAATTTTAAAATCAAAAAATAATAATGAAGAAGATCCTCTCTAATCTGATGCTGCTTACGGCGGTATTGGCAGCCAATTTTATGTATTCGTTTGGTGTTACAGGACACCGTGTAGTTGCTGAAATCGCAGAAAACCATCTTTCAGGGAAAGCAAAAAGACATTTAAAAAAGATAATCGGCGACCAGAAACTCGCCTACTGGGCCAACTGGCCGGATTTTATAAAGTCTGATACCACGGGAGTCTGGAAACATACCGACCAGTGGCATTACGTGAACATCAGTCCGCAGGATAATTTCAAATCCTTTTCCGACAGTCTGCAGGTGCAGACCGGGCCAAATCTCTACACGCAGATCAAAACACTTTCTGCTCAGATTAAAGATATAAACACACCAGCTAAAGACAGGGAAATCGCTTTGCGCTTTCTCATTCACCTCGTTGGAGATTCGTCTCAGCCGATGCATGTTGGCCGTGCAGAGGATTTGGGCGGAAACAGAATAAAAATAAAGTTTTTCGGTGAAAACACGAATCTGCATTCCCTTTGGGACTCCAAGCTTATCGATTTTCAGAAATACAGTTATTCTGAATATTCGGCACTTTTGGACGTGAAATCCAAAGAAGAAGTAAAACAGATTCAGGCGGGAACTCTTGAAGAATGGTTATACGACAGCCACCAAAGCGCAAACAGAATTTATGCGAATACGGTGATGGACGTATCTTACGCCTACGATTACAATTATAAATTCGCAGATTTAATGGAACGCCAACTTTTATACGGCGGGCTGAGATTGGCTAAGATTCTCAACGATATATTATAGGAGTCTTTCTTTCAGATTTTCGAAAGCAATTTTATCGACAGGCAATATAAATGGATTCTCATCTGTATGGATGGGAATCCATTCTGTTTTTTCGATACACGGATCCATGATAAGAAAATCATTTTCATCGATGATTTCAACCAGATAATATATGGTTAAAAGCTGTTCATTTTCCCGGAACCGTGATACAACAAAATCTTCCTGTGTATAAAGGTGTGCCAGGACATTGATTTTAACATTCAGTTCCTCTTCAAATTCGCGGTGCAGACAGTCCAAAACTCCTTCTCCGAATTCAAGCCCGCCGCCTGGTAGTTTCATCAGCTGTTCACCCGCATACTCCTCATGCAGTACCAAAACTTTTCCGTCTTTGACAGCGGTGGCGTAAACGCGGATATTTAATTTATCAATCATGTTTTGCATTTAGATGAAAACAAAGTTAAGAAATTCGGTCAATTATTTTACTTCTCAGGCTTCAGTCAGCTTTATAGCATTGATCATCTCTCTTTTTCCCGGCGGACCGGCTTTTTTCTCTACTTTAAAATTGAGCGCTTCTAAAATCCTTCTCACACTGCCTTTGGAGGAGTAGGTGGTAAGCAGCCCTCCGCTTTTCATCTTTTCTGAAACCATCTGGAATAATGGTTTTTCCCATAAATCCGGCTGTACTCTTGCCCCGAAGCAGTCGTAGTACACCAAATCAATATTTGGCAACTTTAGGTCTTTAAGCTCAAAAAAATCACAATGATATTTTGTGAAGAAGAAATTGGGCAAAAGTTCAATGGTTTTGTTCCATTCACACTGGTGTAATTTTTTGTTGTATTCCTTAATAATTGCTTCGTCAAAAAATGAATCGTAAGCTAATTCTAAAATTTCATCTTCATTTACGGGGTATTTTTCGATGGTGAAGTACTCAATAACATGATTTTTATCAGTTTTCAAAAATTCATCAATTGTCACTAAAACATTCAGTCCTGTTCCAAAACCCAGTTCTAAAATATTAATTTCACAATTATTGACTAGTTTTAGTCCATTATTTATAAATACATGTCGCGCTTCCTGTAAAGCACCATGATGGGAGTGGTAATTCTCATTTAATTCATTGATATATAGCGTTTTGCTTCCGTCTGAAGTTGTTCTTATCTCTCTTCTCATCTCATTTTTTTTCAAAATTAATTTAAAATTTTGATATTAGAAAAATTATATTAAATTTGTAGAACATCAAAAAAAATTTTTAATATGATAATTCAAAAATCTACCAATCCGAGAATTTCAACCTTTGATCCTGAAAATTTTTCGTTTGGCAATACTTTTATCGACCACATGATTATCTGTGAATACGAAGACGGTATATGGGGCGATGTTAAATTGGTTCCTTATGGCCAGTTGCCATTTTCACCTGCAATGATGGGGGTAAATTACGGACAGGCTTGTTTCGAGGGAATGAAAGCTTATAAGGATAAGGATGGTCAGGTTTTTCTTTTCCGTCCGGAGAAGAATTTCGCAAGAATAAATAAATCTGCAAGCCGGCTTGCAATGCCCGAAGTTACTGAGGAAATGTTCATTGAAGGACTGAAAGCCCTGGTAGATATAGACCGCGCATGGATCCCGCAGGGTGAGGGAATGTCTTTATATATCCGTCCGCTTATTTTTGCAACTGAGGAAGCGCTGAAAGCAAGAATTTCCAATAAATATATGTTTGCAATCGTAGCAACACCGGCAAAAAGTTATTATTCAGAACCGGTTTCTGTACTGATTTCAGATTTTTATTCAAGAGCTGCAAACGGTGGAGTTGGTTCTGCAAAAGCGGCAGGAAATTACGCTGCATCTTTCTATCCAACCCAATTGGCTATCGAACAAGGTTATGAGCAGATCATCTGGACAGATGATGCGACACATGAATATTTTGAGGAAAGTGGTACCATGAATGTTTTCGTAAGAATTAATGATACAATATATACTCCGCCTACCTCCGAAAAAATTCTTGATGGGGTTACCCGCGACAGCTTTATACAGTTGGCAGAAAGAAGAGGAATTGAACTCAAAGTTGAGCCGGTTGCAGTGAAAACAGTAATTGAAGCGCAAAAGAACGGTACGCTGAAAGAAGTTTGGGGAGTGGGAACCGCAGTAGTAACTACAGTTTTCAAAGCCTTAGGTTACAACGGAGAAAAACTAAACCTTCCAAGCCTTTCTCTTGAAGAAAGTTTTGCATTAACCCTGCAGAAAGACCTTGTTGACATTCAGACTAATAAAGTTGAAGATCCTTTCGGATGGAGAGTTTTGGTTGAAAAGAAGATTTTGGAAACTGTTTAATCTCCATTAAAATAGTAGAAGAGAGCCGGGAAAAATTCAATCCCGGCTTTTTCGTTTGAGCATTTGGTGCGAATTCCTTATTTTCGCAAAGTATTTATGAAAAAATTCATCCTGATATCATCCTTACTGCTCATTGGCTGTGCGCAGAATCAGCAGGCGCATCCGCCGGTTGGTGGAATTCTGAGTGAAAAAGATCTGAATACTTCCAAAAACCGGGCGAAAAACTTAAATCAGACAGAAAGAGCACAAATTCAGGACTGGATCAAAAGCCAGCAGGAAAAATTCTATCCGATGAGTCTGAATTATTGGGTAAATATTGATAATCTGCAGCAGAATCAAAGAAAAAACGATGGTGACAGTATATCGTATGAATATGAAATATATGATTTTGATTTGGTAAAGCTTTATGATCAACCCAAAAAAAATAGTAATGTTCAGTTTGGCCGGTTTGAGGAACTGAAAGCGGTGGAAGATGCCCTGCGGTATTTGAATAAAAATCAGGAGGCGACCTTGCTAGTGCCTTCTGTGCTTGGTTTCGGTACTTATGGAGATAATGATAAAATCCCGAATGATATGCCTTTAATCATCAAAATAAAAGTACTTTAAAATCAAATAAATGCTAAAGAAAAATTTTTTAATCGCAATAGCAGCGATATCGCTGACGAGTTGCACTCCAATTTATAAAAAAATGAACGTAGACAAAGAAACTTACGAAGGACTGAAAGATGGCCTTTACGCAAATTTCCAAACTTCCAAAGGAAATATGATTGTGAAATTCGAAGACAAGAAAGCGCCGGTAACCGTAGCGAATTTTGTTGGTTTGGCTGAAGGAAAAATTGAAAATAAATCAAAAGCCAAAGGAGTTCCTTTTTATGACGGAACCATTTTCCACCGAGTGATTAAAGATTTTATGATTCAGGGGGGTGATCCCAAAGGAACCGGAATGGGTGATCCGGGTTACAAATTTGATGACGAGAAAAACGATCTTCAGCACACAGGTAAAGGAATTCTCTCAATGGCGAATTCGGGACCGAACACGAACGGATCTCAGTTTTTCATTACAGAAGTGGCAACACCGTGGCTTGATGGTAAGCATACGATTTTCGGATCTGTTGTAAATGGCGTTGAAGTGATTGATGCGATTGCTAATGTAGAAAAAGGTGCACAGGATAAACCTAAAACTGATGTTGTTTTAGAAAAGGTCGCAGTATTCACCAAAGGTGATGAATATAAAAACTACGATGCTGCTTCAATTTTTAATGACGGTAAAGGAAAGATTCAGGAAAATAACAAAGCGGTTATGAACCAGATAGAAGCAGACAAAAAGAAAAAAGCGGAAGAATTTGCTGCCAATCAGCAAAAACTTGTAGATGATTTAAAAGCGGAAATGCAGTCAACTACATCAGGGCTTTATTATAAAATTACCAAAGCCACTAACGGTGCAGCACCACAGCGTGGAGAGGAAGTTGCAGTGCATTACGCAGGTAAACTTGTGGATGGCAGCGAGTTTGATTCTTCCTTTAAGAGAAACCAGCCAATCGATATTCCTATCGGTGTGGGTCAGGTTATTAAAGGTTGGGACGAAGGAATTATGCTGTTGAAAGAAGGGGAAACTGCGACATTATTAATCCCCTCTGAATTGGGTTACGGATCAGCAGGTGCGGGCGGAGTTATTCCTCCAAATGCATGGCTGATCTTCGATGTGGAACTGGTAAAAGTGAAAAGTAACGCTTCCAGATAAACGAAGATTCTACAGTTTTTAACTTAATCTTAAGAATTATATAATCGAACACTTCAATCTGAAGTGTTCTTTTTTTTTTGTGTATTTATAAACCGCTTTCTTCCTAAAAGCTTTATAGCATTGATTAATTTCATTAAGGTGCTAAAAAAATGTTTTTATACAAGTTTGTTCTTTTGTAGTTTATTTCTTAATAAATACAATTTACGATTAAAATATTTAATAAAAAAAGGTGTTTTGACGGTATTTTATTTTTGGGATTGTAGGTAACTTTATTTAACACAAAATACACAGGTGATGAGAAACAAATTTATTCTGGGAATGTCGTTAATTCTATTTACGATTTCGCATGCGCAGGTGGGCATCAATACCACCACACCCAATGGAGCTACTGTTTTAGACATCAATTCCAACGAAAAAGGAATCTTGGTGCCGCGTCTTACAGATTCGGAACGGGATACTAAACTCGCAGACAATGATCCGTTAACCGTTCCTCCAGCAGGAGTTGTAAACTTAAATTTGGCGGCAGGTACACTTATTTACAATACATCTGCAGACCGGTTTGAATTCTGGGACGGTCTAGTATGGAGGCAATTATTTGTAGCAACCAGTTCCGTAGCAGGGAATGATGGGGTGGTGAAAGTAGATTCAGGCGCAGGAGGGGTAAAACCCATGCTGAGTTTAGCAGGTGCAGGAAATACTTATGGTCCTCCTGTACAGGTTTTATATAGCACGCCGCTGACTTTTGCGGCAAGCCCTACTACCAGCTGGCCTGAAACCACAGTTCCATACCCGGGTGTAACAGCCAATATTTATTCGGGTGCAACTGCTGCAACACAGCGCTGGAGAGAAAATCTGATCATGGGACAGGTACACATATGGAGGGTTATTGCTACCGCCACTGCCGGATCAAACTCAACAGGATCTCTTCTGGCAACCTTCAAAAATCCGGATTCAGGTTTTGAAATTAATTCCATTGCCCTGCTGCCTTCAGGATCCAGCGGTGTTCCCAAAGTTGTAACTTTTTATTTCTATACAATAGCAGACCCGCTCAGTATACCTGAAGCAACTAAAGGGTATCAGTTGTGGATGACCGCTGACCAGACGGTGTCAGTCCGGATCGACTCTATGACCAGAGTTTCACTGTTTAAAGACTAGTACGAGATGCAAAAAACGATAACTAATAACGACTCAATATAAACACAATTTATGAGAAGAAAAGAAGATGCTGAAAATGCATCTTCTTTTTTATACCACTTTTTCACCGCAGATTTTGCAGTATCGTGCATCGTCATCAATATCATCGTTCCCGCATCGGCCGCAGACCTTTTCAAGATTTTGTCTTTTGTTCCTCATTTCGGCGGTCACAATTCCGGTTGGTACTGCGATGATAGAGTAACCGGCAAGCATCAGAAGTACAGAGAGGAATTTTCCCAGTGGGGTGCCGGGCGAAACATCACCGTATCCTACCGTAGTTACCGTTACCACTGCCCAGTAAATACTTTGCGGAATGCTCTCGAATCCTTCTCGGTGACCTTCCACCATAAACATTAGTGATCCTACGATAACACAGAATATCACTAGGAACAGAAGAAAAATATAAATTTTTCGTGAACTGTGTTTCAGTGCTCTCACGATGAAATACCCATCGTTCATAAAGTCCAGGAGATTGAAAATCCGGAATACTCTGAGCATTCTCAGCATTCTTAAAATCAGAAAATACTTCGTAATCGGGAAAAACAGACTCAGATAAAAAGGAAGTATGGCGAGAAAATCAATAATTCCGAAAAAACTGAAAATATATGCTTTCTTATTTTTAATCGTGAGAATCCTTAAAACGTATTCAACAGTAAAGAAAGCGGTAATGATGATTTCAAGAATTACAAATAGAAGGTGCAGTTTCGCATCGAAAATCTGAACACTTTCCATCATGACGATAAATGTGCTCAAAAGAATGAGGAGCAAAAGAACAAGGTCGAAAAGTTTCCCTAGTTTTGTATCCGAGAGAAAAATAATTCGGTAGACCTGACGTTTCCATTTTGTTCGCTCAGATATGAAGTCATGTTCCTTTTCCATAGGTTTATTCACGATTAAAATTAAAGAAATAATTCTTATTTTCGCTACAAACTTAAGAAAATGACGGTAAAAGAGGCTATTTCTCAAATAGAAAAGAAAATCCAGATCCAGCAGGCAGAGGATTTTGATAATGTAGGACTTCTATGCGGAAATCTGCAGCGGGAAGTTACAGGAATTCTGGTTTGTCATGATGCTATGGAAAATGTTGTGGAAGAAGCTATTTCAAATAAACAAAATTTAATCGTCACTTTTCACCCCATTATTTTCTCCGGGCTAAAATCGATAACAGGAAAGAATTATGTTGAACGTGCGGTTTTGAAAGCAATTGAAAATAAAATTGCGATTTATGCCATCCACACTGCGTTCGATAATGATTATTTCGGGGTAAATTTCAGAATCTGCGAAGAGTTGGCGTTACAGGATCAAAAGGTGTTGATGCCTAAGTCACAGAACCTGAAAAAACTGGAAGTCTACGTGCCGGAAGATCACGCTGAAATACTTAAAGAAGCACTTTTTGAGGCTGGAGCGGGCAATATAGGTTTTTATGACGAATGCAGTTTTTCGGTAAATGGTAATGGGACATTCAGACCCATGGAGGGTTCCAATCCATTTTCGGGAACCCAAAATATCCGTGAAAATGCTCAGGAAAAACTTATTTCTGTAATTTTTGAAAATTTTAAACAGCGTAAGATCATCGATGCAATGAAAAATGCACATCCCTACGAAGAAGTCGCTTACCAAATCATCTCGCTCGAAAACGAGAATCAGTATTCCGGACTTGGAAGATTTGGCGACCTTAAAACAGAAATGGATGAAACTGATTTTCTGAAGTTTGTAAAGGAAAAATTCCTTTTGAAGGTCATTCGCCACTCACCTTTGAACAGCAGAAAAATTAAAAGAGTAGGGGTGCTGGGCGGAAGTGGCGCGAGCGGAATCCAAGCGGCGCTTTCTCAGCAATGCGATGCATATCTCACAGGCGATGTAAAGTATCATGATTTTTTTAAGAGTGAAGATAAAATGCTCATTTGCGACATCGGTCATTTTGAGTCCGAACAATTTGTAACCCAACAATTAATTGAGATTTTATCGGAAATTTTTCCTAAATTTGCAGTCTCAAAATCTGTTGAGAAAACAAATCCTGTAAATTATTTTTTATAAAAATATGGCTAAAAAAACTGTAGAAATCTCTGTTGAAGATAAGTTAAGGGCGCTTTACGACTTGCAAATCATCGATTCAAGATTAGACGAGATCCGCAACACAAGAGGTGAATTACCGATTGAAGTTGAGGATTTAGAAATTGAAATCGAAGGTCTGGAAAAAAGAGCCGAGAAGTTTCAAACTGAAATCAAAGAACAGAATGATGAAATCAGCACGAAGAATGAAGTGATTAATCACGCTAAAACTTTGATCGACAAATACAAAGCTCAACAGGAAACTGTTAGAAATAATAAGGAATTTGAAGCCTTAGAAAAAGAAATTGAATTCCAGGATCTTGAAATTCAGCTGGCTGAAAAGAGAATTAAAGAATTCGGTGTAAAAATCGCGCACAAAAACGAAACTTTTGAGGAACTGAACAACAAAATCAGTGAATTGAAGAATCACCTTAAATTCAAGAAAGAAGAGCTTGAAAATCTGGTTGCAGAAACACAGAAAGAAGAGGATTTCTTAATCGAAAAATCTAAGGAATTTGCTAAGAATATCGACGAAAGATTATTGGCTTCTTACCAGAGAATCCGCACCAATTCACCAACAGGTTTAGCGGTTGTAGGTCTGGAAAGAGGTGCGCCGAAAGGATCATTCTTTACGTTGCCTCCACAGAAACAGATGGAAATCGCGCAGAGAAAGAAAATCATCATTGACGAACACAGCGGAAAAATCCTTGTTGACGATGACATGGTTAACGAAGAAAACGAAAAAATGAAAGATATTATTAAATTCTAATAAATCTTCATCAAAAATAAAAAGGTTCGGAATTTCCGAACCTTTTTTTTTATTTCTGGTAACAGGTGTAATTAACCTACAACTGCTTCTTCAAGACAAACTTTAATTCTGTTCATTGCATCCTTCAGTTCTTTTTCTGAAGCAGCATAAGAAAAGCGGATACAGTTCGGGTTGCCGAAAGACACACCACCAACTGTTCCCACATAAGCATTTTCGAGAAGAAACATCGCGAAATCATCGGCGTTTTCAATCTCAGTTCCGTTCAGTTTTTTACCGATGTAGAACGAGATATCCGGGAAGAAATAAAAGGCAGCTTCCGGATAATTCACTTTAAATCCAGGAATTTCTTTCATCAGATTGTACACGATATCTCTCCTTTTTTGAAATTCGTCGATCATGTAACGGTACTCCGAAGGATCAGTTTTCAGGGCGGTTACCGATGCTTTCTGTGCCATCGTATTGGCGCCGCTCGTCATCTGTCCCTGGATTTTTTCACAGCCTTCCGCAAGCCATTTCGGACATGCAGAATAACCGATTCGCCAGCCTGTCATTGCAAACGCTTTCGACATTCCGTTAATCACCGCGGTCTGTTCATAGACCTGTGGAAATTCGGCAATAGAAGTATGTTTACCGTCGTAATTGATATATTCATAAATCTCATCGGAGATAATAGTGATTTGTGGATGTTTCGCCACAACATCTGCAATTTTTTCGAGTTCCTCGTAGGTATAAACGCTTCCGGAAGGGTTGCACGGTGAACTGTAAAGTAAAACCTTTGTTTTTGGAGTGATGGCTTTTTCTAGCTGTTCTGCGGTCATTTTAAACTCGCCTTCGATGGAAGTTTCCACAAAAACTGATGTTCCGCCCATCATTTTTACCATTTCATCGTAACTTACCCAATATGGCGCGGGCAGAATAACTTCATCACCGTCATTAAGCACAGATGCCAGAACATTTAAAATAGACTGTTTTGCTCCATTTGACACACAAATCTGGGAGGGTAGATAATTCAGGTTATTGTCGCGTTTCAGTTTTTCACAGATTGCCTGCCTTAAATCTAAAAATCCCGGAACCGGCGAGTAGTGGCTGAAATTATTATTAATGGCTTCAAAAGCGGCTTCCTTAATGTTTTTTGGTACGTCGAAGTCGGGTTCGCCGAGGGTTAAACTGATGACATCGAGACCATTGGCTTTCATTTCCCGAACTTTGTTGCTCATTACAAATGTTTGCGAAAAGCTCATTCTGCTAAGCCTTTCAGAGTGTTTTTCCATAATCATTCTTAATAAACTCAAAGATAATTTTTTTCTGCAAGGTTCTGAACTTGTTTTTTTAAATTTGTGGAAATTTAAATAAAATGCCTGCTGAACTTATTGAAAAGTATTTTCCGAACCTTACCGAACAACAGAAAGAACAGTTTAGTAAACTGCAAGAACTCTACGGGGAATGGAACGAAAAAATAAATGTGATTTCCCGAAAAGATATGGATTCACTTTATGAAAAACATATTCTGCACTCGCTTGGAATCGCCAAAGTCATGGAATTTGCACCCAATACAAAAGTTCTGGATATCGGAACCGGCGGCGGTTTTCCCGGGATTCCGCTGGCAATCCTATTTCCCGATTCGCACTTTACGCTGATTGATTCAATTGGTAAAAAGATCACTGTAGTGAAGGAAGTTTCTCAGGGGATCGGTCTGAAGAATGTCACTGCAATCCATGGCCGGGCGGAAGATCTAAAGGAGAAGTTTCATTTTGTGGTAAGCAGGGCGGTAACACAGATGCCGGTTTTCCTCCGTTGGTTAAAAGGAAAATTCGAAAAAGAGCAGTTCAATCCGAAGCACAACGGTGTTTTATATTTAAAAGGCGGCGATTTGTCTGAAGAACTTGCAGGTATGAAAGCTGAAATTTTCAGTCTTCATAAATTTTTCGAAACAGAATTTTTCGAAACCAAAAAAGTGGTATATTTATCAAAAGGAAATTTCAATTCTTAATTCATTAGATTAAAGTAATTATTGTTACTGTTTCACTAATAAATTTTACTTTTATGAAAACAATATTCAAATCAATTTTTGCCGCTGTTTTACTATTCGGTTTAGCGAGTTGTAATGACCGGCTAGAGGGCGATGAAATCACCAGCACCGAACCTCTAAAAATCGACAGTGTGAAAATCGCACAGGATACGATGGATATTTACAGTACGCAGACGATCAAAACCTACTCGCAGTTCAGTACGCAATGCGAGGGCTTTTACGGCTACGATTATCAGCATACTGCACCGCTTGAGCGTAAAGTGATTACCTATAAATTTAAAACATCTGCCAGTTGCGGTGAAATGGCGACCAGAACTTCTCAAATTAATTTCCGGCCTCAGGAAACAGGAACTTATCTTTTTAAATTCTGGACCGGCAAAGATGCAGCCGGCGCAAATACATGGATTGAACGGACAATCGTAGTTGAATAAACACAGATCAGTATATCATTTTTAAACATCAGGATTATAAGATTTTCCTGATGTTTTTTTATGGAATTTTTCTTAATTTACATCTTTATATTCTTTATGAAATTTCTTGATAAAATCGTCACCGAACTTCTCGCCCAAAATTCAGATCTGTCGGAATTCAATATTGTGCTTCCAGGTAAAAGACCTGTGGTTTTCATTAAAAAAATCCTCAAAGAAAAGCAGTATTCGGGCTTTCTACCCAACTTTTTCACCGTAGAAGATTTAATTAAAAATCTCTCGGGTAAGCAACCTATTCAGGGGATTTCGATGTGGCTTTTTTCCTTCGGGGTTTACCGGGACCTGCATCCAGACGAAGATTTTTCTAACTTCCTGAAATGGTTTCCTACGCTTTTGAAGGATTGGGATGATATCTTAAAGTTTTCCGAAAGCGACCAGCAGGTTCTGGAATACATGTTCGACGAGGAAAGAATCAAAAACTGGTCCGAAAATCTGGGAGAATCCGACGATACTCCAAGAAAGAGATTTCTCAATTTCTGGCAGAAAATGACGGTATTTCTTCCGCTCCTGAAGATGAAGCTCAGCGAGAGAAATTGGGCAACACCGGGAATGATTCACGAATCTGCAAAAAATAAAGTTGAAGGTTTTGCACAAAATACTGATGAAAAATTTGTCTTCTGCGGCTTTAATGCGTTTACTCCTGTAGAGGAAAAACTGGTTAAAAGTCTTTTGCAGTGGGATAAAGCGCAGTGTTTTTTTCAGGCGGATGAGTATTATGTGAATGATGAAAGACAGGAAGCAGGAAAATTCCTGCGGAGCCATAAAACCTGGAAAGAATTTAATGAGAGCCGGCCTTTCAGTTGGATGGAGAATGATTTTGCGCAGGCAAAAAAGATCAAAGTTTACGAAGTTTCCGGAAACATAACCCAGGCGAAAGTGCTGCCTGAGATTTTTAAAGAAATCAATCCAGAGGATCTGTTGAAAACTGCCGTTGTTTTACTCGACGAAAATTTGCTTCCTGCAACTTTAGATGCGATCAGCACGGTAGAATATCTTAACATCACCATGGGATTCCCGCTGAAAAATCTTGCGTTCAGCAATGCCATGAAAAAACTGTTTTATCTTCAGAAACAGCTTGAACAAAAGGATTCTTCCTATTACTATAATGATGTGCTTGCCGTTTTAGAAGAACTTCCGAACGGAGACGCAGACAGAAATATGATCTCGGTTTTCAAAGCGACAATTGAAGAAAGAAATATTGTTTATATATCCAAAAAACAGTTCTCAGATTTACTTTCTGATCTTTCTTATTTTCAGCTTTTTCAGAAACCGTCATCAGTGACTGAGTTTTTAGATTTGCTGATCAGTTATTGTTATGCGCTGAAATTCAGAGAACTGGATGATATTTTATATGAAAATATTGCTCACTTTGAAAAGAGTTTTAAGATCATTAAAAATCAGCTTTCGCCATATTCATTCCCTATAAATATGGAAACCCTGGAAGTGCTGATCAACCAGTTGGTGAGTTCTGAAGCTATTGATTTTCAGGGAGAACCGTTGGCCGGATTACAGGTGATGGGACTTTTGGAAACCAGACTTTTAAATTTTGAAAACATTATTTTACTCTCTGCCAACGAAGGAAAACTGCCGCTGGGTAATTCACAGAATACCTATTTGCCTTTTGACATCAGGAAACATTTTGGTTTGCATACGTTCTTAGAAAATGACGGAATTTATGCCTATCACTTTTACCGGTTGATTCAGGATTCGAGGAATGTCCATCTCCTTTTTAACGCTTTGGGTTCAGGGGTGAATACCGGTGAAAAAAGCCGTTTTATTACGCAAATCGAAATTGAAGATCCGTATCACCAACTTGAAAATATTATCATTGAAAACTCTTCAGATCCTATACGCCAGGAACCGATGCACATTAAGAAAACAGAGAAGGTCTTGGAGAAACTTGATGAATGGAAAAAGAAGGTTTCGGCCTCGCATCTTACTTCTTATATCTATAATCCAGTCGATTTTTACCTGACAAAAATCCTGAACACGCGGGAAGCCACTGAAATTGAAGAAGAACTCTCGCAGCGAAGTTATGGGAATTTGGTGCATTACGCCCTTCAGGATATATATGAAAAATTTATCGGTAAAAAGTTAACAGTTAATGATTTAGAGTTTTCGGATGAAGTTATTGTTAAAGTCATTAACCAAGCCATCGAAAAACTGAAACACCAAACTGAATTTTACGAAAAGGGAATGAATTTCATTCATAAATCCATCGCAGAAAGGGTAGTGCGGAGCGTCATCGAATATGATAAAAAATTGCTGGAAGAAGGAAACTCACTGGAGATATTAAGTGTGGAAGGTAATTTTGAGAATGTTGAATTTTTCCTGGATGAAGAAAAAACAAATCCGGTATATTTCTATGGTTTTATCGACCGTGTTGACCGCCTGAACGGAAATCTGAGGATTATCGATTTCAAAACTGCAAAAACTAAAAATCTTTCGATCTCAGCACCGAAAAAAGCGGAAGACGAAGAAAAGCTGGAAGAATTATTTTTCAGAGATGAATATAAGCAGGCGATGCAACTTTCAGTGTATGCTTATTCGGTTTTAAGCGCAGAAAAATATCCGGATAATTATCTGCAATGCGGAATCTGGAGTTTTGCTGAAGTAACAAAAGGAGTGCAGAATCTTCATCTTTTCGGAGAAAGAGAAATCTCGGAACAGCTTTTAGAAATTCCGATGAAATCTATTAAAAATGTAATTCTCGATATTCTTGATCCGCAACTGGAGTTTGTTGAAGAAGTGAAAGAAACGTGGGGAAATTAACTGAAAAAGCCTTCAGATTTCTGAAGGCTTTTTTTATAATATTTAAATCTCTATCCGAAGGCATTGATTCCTGTTACATCCATTCCTGTAATGAGTAAATGAATATCGTGGGTTCCTTCGTAAGTGATCACAGATTCTAAATTGGCCGCGTGACGCATCATCGGGAATTCTCCCATGATTCCCATTCCGCCAAGCATTTGTCGGGATTCTCTGGCAATATCAATCGCCATTTTTACGTTGTTTCGCTTCGCCATTGAAATCTGTGCAGGACTTGCTTTATGAGCATTTTTCAGGTTTCCTAACTGGAGGCAGAGCAACTGTGCTTTGGTGATTTCCGTTAAGAATTCAGCAATTTTTTTCTGCTGTAACTGGAAGGATGCAATGGGTTTTCCAAACTGTTTTCTTTCCTTGGAGTATTGAACAGCTGTACAGTAACAGTCTATTGCAGCGCCGATTACGCCCCATGAAATACCGTATCTTGCAGAATTTAGGCAGGAAAGCGGTCCTTTTAATCCAACTACTTTTGGTAACAGATTTTCTTTAGGAACTTTTACATTATTGAAAACCAGTTCACCGGTTTTGGAAGCACGCAGGCTCCATTTATTATGAGTTTCGGGAGTGGTAAATCCTTCGAAAGAACGTTCTACAATCAATCCCTGAACTTTTCCTTCTTCATTCTTTGCCCAGACAACGGCAATGTCACACAACGGCGCATTGGTAATCCACATTTTGGCACCGTTCAGCAAATAATGATCGCCTTTATCTTCGAAATGCGTTTCCATAGAACTCGGGTCAGAACCATGATTAGGTTCTGTAAGCCCAAAAGCGCCGATCATTTCACCTGAAGCTAAGTGGGGTAAATATTTATGTTTCTGTTCTTCTGAACCGTATTCGTTGATTGGGAACATGACGAGGGAACTCTGTACAGAAGCTGCGGAACGCACTGCAGAATCACCTCTTTCCAGTTCCTGCATAATAATTCCGTAGGAAATCTGGTCAAGACCTGAACCTCCGTATTCTTCAGGAATGTATGGCCCCAAAGCGCCGATTTTCCCTAATTCTTTCATCAGGCTGGGAATATCGGTGTGGTTCTGTGCCGCTTCATCTATTTTCGGCATTACAAAACTTTCAACCCAATCTCTTACCGATTGGCGGATTAACTTGTGTTCATCAGTTAAAAGTTCATCCATGAAGTAGTAATCCGGAATGGTTGTAAGCGGGTAGTATGACATAATTTTTATATTTGCCTAAAATTAGGATTTTTCGGAAAGGTGGCGAAATATTTCGGAAAATATTTAAGGAATCAATGTTTATTTTTTATCCACAAATTTGTAGAGATAAGGGGCTTTGTTGGCAGAACCGTCGAAGAATTTCTCCAGTCTTTCTAACGTATTAAGTGCCAGAATTTTCCGCTGAAAATTATTTCTCCGGAACTTCTCATCTAAAACTGTTTCATATACAGTCTGAAGTTCCTTCATCGTAAATTTTTCGGGAAGAAGATTACTCGCAACGATTTGTGTGTCGATGTTTTTCCGGATGTGCTGGAGCCCGCAATTAATAATTCTTTCATGATCGAAAGCCATTTTGGGAAGTTTATTCACTTCGAACCATTCGCAGGTTTCATTAAAAGTATCCGGAAAAGTATCGACCAGTGAAAAATCGATCAGGCTGCAGTATCCTACTGTAATAAAACGCTGAAAAATCCAGTGATCGGTTGGGACCTCAATATTTTTATTTTTAAGGAGGATCTGGTGAACATTGTTTTCGGTTCTGTTTTTCTCACCAAATGTGTGAAACTGTTCCAAAAAAATATCGGAAAGATGTGTTCTTTCGTAAAGCACCCGAAAAGCCGCCTCGTGTACGTCTTCATCATTAAAAACAAATCCGCCAGGCAAAGACCAGAGATCTAAATCATGGTATTTCAAAAGCAATACTTTGAGAATATCCTGATGAAAACCAAAGATTACACAATCTACCGAAATGTGCCGTACAAAGTCTTTGGTGTCGATGAGTTCCTGTAAATTCTGTTTGTTTTTTGAATCGTCTACTTTCATATTTAACAAAACTAACAATTATTTTCTTTTTTTGAGACAAAAGACCGGAAATAAATGAAACTTAGAAATAATAAACCAAAAACGGCTCCGGAAATAAATAGTGCATAGTAGCCACCATATTCAAATTCAAATACATAGGACATAATAATAGAACCCACCGAGCTGCCTAAGGAAGAGAAAATAACAATCAGACTGGTAAACAAATGAATTTCTGTCTTACCGATATTAGTGATCATTTGGGAGCTGATAACCGGATAAAGTGGTGAAAGAAACAATCCGATTAAGGGAAAAATATAAAGTGTAATCTGCAGATAACCGTTTGTTACCAATGCCTGGAATAAGAAAAGCATGCCCAGAATGGCTAAAGTACACCCAATAAAATATCTTGCCAGAGAAAAATGCTGAATAATCCGTGAGGTAATTATTCTCCCGATGTATGAAAACAAAGCCAAAAATGCCGAAGCCTGGAGCGCAAAGAAAGAATTCACATTCAGATGCTTTTTGTAAAAAGAAGGAAGCCAGGAATTGAAATTCTGTTCAATAAAAACAATTGCAAAAATAATCAGAAAGAAGAGAAGGTACTTTTTGCTGAAGAATTCTGTCACCTCACGAAATGAAAATAGTTTTGAACGGTCAGCATCTTTCCCAATTTGTGCGTTCAGCAGCAGTAAAATATTGATGACTGCCAAAAGAGCAATTATCCAGAACCCGAATTTCCAGTAATCAGCATATTCACTGGAAATAAGCCATCCAAAACCAATGTTTACCACGAAAATTCCAATCATAAATGAGGCCTCAACACTGCTCATGACTTTTGCCAGAGGAGTTTCTTCCAGAATATTATTCCTTAAAATTCCGTAAACCGAAATCTTAGCTACAGAAAAACTGATTCCTATAATGGCAAACCATAATTTAAAAAACCAGAAACCTCCGACAAACGGCAGTAGGAAACTGCAAACTGCAACAATAGTGAGGGAAAAAATTAAAGATATTTTGCTCCCAAAACGGTTGATAAAAATGGCTGCGAACAAAGAGACAATCGCAATTGGTAAATCTTTAAAAGCCTCAAGGAATCCTAAATTAGTGTATGAAATGTTTTCTTCAGAAAGCTGCAGAATGATAATTCCCATACAGTTCAAAACCATGGAAAAGATCAGAAAACTGATTTTAAGAGGAAGTGCAATCCTGGAATATTTTTGAATCATTTTAGAAAAATATGATTTTTTATTGCAGAGTTAATATTTGGGGAAGAAAATTTATTGTCTGTCTACGCATATTTAACTAAAATTAAGTATTTAAAGCCTCAAAAATAGAGGAAAAAATGAAATTAATTAAAAAAAAATTAATTGTATTGAAAAAAAGATTACATTTATTGTCTCAAATTGAGATAACAAAAACTATAAAAAATGAATTTAAATTATTCTAAAAGTCTCGGGTTAATCGCCGTACTTTATTTCACTTTTGGAGTTAACGCTCAGGTTTCAGATTCTTTAAAAGAAAAGAATATTGAAGAAGTAGTAGTGATTGGTTATGGATCTGTAAAAAAGAAAAATGCCACGAGTGCTATTGAGAACATTAAAGCTGACGTCTTCGAAAACCGCCCGATTTATAACGTTGGCCAGGCATTGCAGGGAAATGCCGCCGGGGTAAGCGTTATTCAGAATTCCGGTAAACCGGGACAATCCCTGAACGTGAAAATCCGTGGCAACAACTCCATTTCATCGGGGGTAAATCCTTTGTATGTGGTCGACGGAATCCAGACATTTGACATCAGTGGAATCAACACCGATGACATTGTAGATATGACAATCCTGAAAGATGCAACTTCCACTGCAATCTATGGCATCAGCGGTTCAGGAGGTGTTGTTATTATTACTACCAAAAGAGGAAAGGCTAACAAACCTCAATTGAATTTCAATGCGTATTGGGGAATATCTAACAAGGTAGACAACGTCGATGTTCTAAATCCGGAACAATACAAAACTCTGATATCCGAAATAAATCCGGCCTGGTTAAATACGATAAACGATCCTATGTATGCCGGAATTAATACGGATTGGAGAAAAGAAGTGTACCGTACGGGTTTCGATCAGAATTATAATGTAAACTACGCATTCGGAAACGAAAATGTAAGAGCCTATACGGCATTGGGATATCAGGGGATTACAGGTATCGTTTCTCCTTCAGATTTCGGAAGAACTTCTGCGAAAATAAATCTTGATGCAAAAGTTATCAACTGGTTGAAGGTAACTTCAAGTATAAATTACATCAATACAAGCTTAAACAATACATCGGATAATAATGCCGGAGCACAAGGTGGGGTAATCTTGTCTGCATTAACTACGCCTACTTTTATGCCTGCTTACGGCAGTCAGGTGAAAATAAGACCTACCGATTCGTCAGGTGAATATTTGAATGGCTACAAAGACGGACAATTTGCATTAAACCCTTTCACAGGAGGTTGGGAGAACCCGGTTTCTTTTATGAACAGGGAGTCCGACAGAACCAAAACTCAAAGATTTTTATCCAACTTGGGAATTGAGGTTAACCTTCTTAAAGATTTAGTTTGGAAGTCCAGCGTTTCCTTAGACCATATCAGCTCTACAAACGACAGATTCCTCGATCCGTACCGTTCGGAGTGGGGAAGACAACAGAAAGGAAGCGGTTCTGAAACAAATTTAACGTTCCAGGATTTCAACTTTGAAAATACGCTGAACTATACCTTGAAATCAGGAATCCATGATTTAGGGCTATTGGGAGGTTTCCAAATGCACGAGCGTAAGAATGATGGTCAGTATTATTGGGGAAGCCAGTTTGCAGATCCTTTACAGTCTCACTTTGTCTATGATGCCTCTAATCCGGCGCATGGAGAAATATACAGGAAAGAAGTTTTGAGAGAAGCATCATTCTTTGGTAGGGCCGTCTATACTTTGGCCAATAAGTATACAGTAATGGCTGTGTTCCGTGAGAATGGCAGCTCGGCGTTAGCAGATGATAAAAAGTGGGGATTCTTCCCGGGAGTATCTGCTTCGTGGAACATTGGAAACGAAGAATTCTTAGCAGATAATAATATAATATCTGAGCTGAAAGTAAGAGGTGGTTGGGGTAAGACAGGAAATGCTTCTGGAATACCTATCTATGCTCATTACAATTTGGAGAGACTTAATAAAGATGGAGGAAGCTGGTCTACTTATCAGTGGGGTAGTGATATAGGTTGGGAAGTTACGACTGATACCAATGTGGGAATAGATTTTGGCTTGGCTAACAACCGGATCAAATTTACAGCAGATTTCTATAAAAGAAAAACAGATGATCTGATTATGCCGATTACTATGGGATCTATAGGAAATATTCTGAGAAACGTAGGCTCCATGGAAAATAAAGGGATGGAATTTACCTTAAATACTGTAAATATTAAAAATGAAAATCTTACGTGGAACACCAATTTCAATATTTCATTTAATCAAAGTAAAGTCTTAGAACTTAAATGGATGCCAAATATTGATAAAGCCGGAATTCCGAGTGCAGGAAACTTAGTGAGATTCTCTGCAGGACAACCAATCAGTGCTTTCTATGGTTATCAGTTTGGCGGAGTAGACGCTGCTACAGGAGATATTATATATAAAGACCTTGATGGAAACGGTATGCTTAGTGCCGGTGACAGGACTTTTATAGGAGACCCAAATCCCGACTTTACGTTCGGATTTACGAACAATTTTTCGTACAAGAATTGGTATATGGATTTGCTGATAACAGGTTCTTATGGAAATGATATCTATAATGCATCCCGTTTCGAATTAGAAATGATGAATGATCACAAAAACCAGTCAACCAATGTACTGAACAGATGGATGAAACCTGGTGATATTACCGATGTACCAAGAGCATATGCAGCAAATTCAAAATTGGTGTCCGACCGATTTATCGAGGATGGCTCATTTATCAAGCTGAAAAGTGCAACATTGGGATATAATTTCAGTAATACGTTTAAAGGGATTAGTAAGCTTAATGTATACGTGACCGGTCAGAATTTATATACATGGACAGATTATACAGGATTCGATCCGGAAGTAAACGCATTTGCTTCTACCAATGGGGTATTGGGTATCGACTACGGAACTTATCCTCAGGTAAGAACATTCATTTTGGGACTAAAAGCTAATTTCTAATCATTAAAATTTACAATCATGAAACTAAATAAAAGTATATATTATCTATTTTTGGGTACTGCGCTAAGTATCGGAACCGTTTCCTGTGCAGATTATCTGAATACCGAACCAATTACAGACAGAGCTGTTGATTTCAGCGAAACGCCTTATACTAAAGCTTCCGAGGCTGAAGATCTAATGAAATCAATGTATGTAGGTCCGGGGTTTGGACATTCTAACTACTGGCAGCTGGATTATTTTGCGAACGGCGGAATGCAGACAGATGAAGCTTATGTAAGCGGTGATAACCAGGACAACAGACAGCAGGCAGAATACAGAATTCTATCTACAAACGGTAATGTTGACAGAAACTGGAAAGCAATTTATGAATTGATTAACAACTGTAATAAAGTGCTTAACTATGTTGACGGAATACAGGATCCCGCATTAACCGCGGAACGCAAAGCAGAAATGAAAGCCGAAGCCGCTATTGTAAGAGCGTTGTATTATTTTCATGCGGTACAGCTTTGGGGAGATGTTCCAATTGTAACGAAAGCAGTTATAGGAGTGACTTCTGAAAATTTTGAGGAGATCTATAACCAGGTTTTTCCGGCAAGAAAATCTAAAGAAGAGGTATATTCATTTATTATCTCGGATCTGGAAGGGGCCATACTTGCGGCTCCCGGTTCTTCAGTAAGCAAATACCGCGCAACGAGAGGTGTTGCGCAGGCACTTTTAGCTAAAGTATACGCAACAAAACCTAACCCGGATTATGCTAAAGTTGTTCAGTATGTTGATCAGCTATCAGGATCTTACAGCCTTTTACCGGATTACAATCATCTGTTTGATGGTAATCATAATGCCAATGCAGAATCTATTCTGGAAATTAATGCAGACGCAAGCAATATCTGGTGGTGGGGAACAGGAATGTTTATTGGTGACGGATGGCAGCGTTTCAATTTGCCAACCCACGATTTGGTAAATTCGTTTGATGCTCAGGGTGATAACATCAGAAAAGCAAATACCATTAAGTTTGATGTCGGAGTTAGCGACACCTACTGGACTGATAAAAACCACTATCCGTTTGCCTATAAGCAAAGAATTCAGGACGGAACACAGCATACCTACATCATCAGATACGCAGACATGCTGTTATTAAAAGCTGAAGCTAAGGTGAATCTTGGAGCGTATGCCGATGCAGAAGCTTTAATTAATCAGGTAAGAAACCGTGTTTCCCTACCGAATGTAGCAACTATTACCAGCAAAGAAGACGGTATGAACAAAGTTTTGAAAGAACGTTTGCTGGAGCTTGCTTTTGAAGGCCACCGATGGTTCGATCTTAAGCGTACAGGCAAGGCTTTAGAGATTATCAAAGCAAGAACCAATGGACAGGGAAGTCAATTAAGCTATGTAAACAATCTTACAGAACAAAGATTGTTGTGGCCAATTCCTCAGTCTCAGATGGATAACAACCCGAACCTTACCCAAAACGCTGGATATTAACTTTGATGATGATAAAATCAAATAAATCTTTATTAAAAAGTGCTGCACTTAGCGGTGTGGCACTTTTTTCATTATTTTCCTGCGGGAATAGAGTGTTGACAGAAACCGAAAATTCACAAGCAAAAAAAATCGAATTTTGGCTTACAAAAGGTGATGGTTCTGTAAAACTGCAACAACAGAATGCCCTCCATTTTGATAATGGATCGAACAGTTTCCCTACCATAGAAATTGATGAATCACAGAAATTCCAAACCGTTGACGGCTTTGGATACACCCTTACCGGTGGAAGCGTTCAGGTCATCAACACGCTTGCAGCCGATAAAAGAAAAGCGCTGTTAAATGAGATTTTCGGAAATATGGGGAATTCCATTTCTGTAAGTTACCTGCGGTTAAGTGTGGGCGCTTCAGATCTTGATGGTGAAGTTTTCTCCTATAATGATCTCCCGGCGGGACAAACTGATCTCAATTTAGAGAAATTCAGTTTGGCAAGAGATAAGGATTTGATCGCCATGCTGAAGGAAATTCTCGCCATCAATCCAAAAATAAAAATTATCGCTGCGCCCTGGTCACCTCCAGTTTGGATGAAAGATAACGGAAGTTCGATTGGCGGAAGTTTGAAGCCTGAATTCTACGGAGTTTATGCTAAATATTTCGTGGAATATATTCAGGGAATGAAAAAGGAAGGAATCACCATTGATGCGATCACACCTCAAAACGAACCGCTTCATCCAGGAAATAATCCAAGCCTTTTGATGACTTCCGAAATGCAGAAAGATTTCATTAAAAATCATTTGGGTCCCGAATTTAAAAAATCAGGTGTTTCGACGAAAATAGTTGTCTATGATCATAACTGCAACAAACCCGAATATGCGATCAATATTTTAGATGATCCGGAAGCCAATAAATATATCGACGGCTCTGCGTTTCACCTTTACGAAGGAGATATTTCAGCTTTAAGTATCGTTCACAATGCTCATCCGGACAAAAATTTATATTTTACTGAACAATGGACAGGCGCGAAAGGTAATTTCAAAGATGATTTAAACTGGCACACAAAAAACGTAATCATCGGCTCAATGCGAAACTGGAGCAAAATCGCCCTGGAATGGAATTTAGCTAATGATACTGCTTTCCAGCCACATACTCCGGGCGGATGTACCGAATGTAAAGGCGCCATCACCATTAATTCTTCCGGGGATTTTACCAGAAATGTTGCTTATTATATTATTGGACATGCTTCGAAATTTGTTCCTCAGAATTCGGTTAGAATTGCTTCAACACAAACTGAAAATATTGCTACAGCAGCATTTACAACTCCTTTGGGTAAAACAGTACTCATCGTACAAAATGACAGCGAAAGTGCAGAGAACTTTAATATTAAGTTTAAAGGAAATTCTGCTTCTGTCTCAATTCCGGGTAGATCTGCAGCAACGTATATTTTTTAAAAATACTCTTAATGCAACAGAAAATCACCATATTTTTATTCTTTTTCGTGGTAAAGTTATTTACGGGAGCCGTATCTGTATCTCATTTTTTCTCTGATAATATGGTATTGCAGCGTGATGCGAAAATTCCGGTTTGGGGATTTGCTGAGCCCAACGAAAAAGTAACTGTTGCATTCAAAAATCAGATTAAAACAACTGTAGCTGATGCTTCCGGTAACTGGAACGTATTGTTGGATAAAGAAAAATTTGGTGGTCCGTTTGAAATGAAAATTTCAGGCAGTAATCAGATTATTATTAAAAATATTTTAATCGGCGATGTCTGGCTCTGTAGTGGACAAAGCAATATGGAGTGGAATCTTGCAAGAGTTGATGGTTATCAAAGTGAATTAATTGAGCAGAATTTTCCTTTAGTCAGACACATTAAAGTTGAGAGAGCCATCAACACTTTACCCGAGAAAAATATCCAAGTAACCGCATGGAAAGTCGCCACTGCTTCAACAATAGGAGATTTTTCGGGTGTCGCTTATTTTTTTGCTAAAAAAATGTATCGGGAAACCAAAATTCCGGTTGGCATCATCAATTCTTCATGGGGCGGAACTAATGTTGAAACCTGGATCCCCAGAGATGGTTTTGAAAATTCCGAAGACTTTAAAGCAATGATTTCAAAAATGCCAAAAATTTCTCTGGATTCTTTGGTGAAATTTTCCACTGCTTCGAAAATCGCTGCTCTTCAAAAAAAACATCAGATAAACATTGAAGATTTCAATGAAACTTCGTACTTAAAAAGTGATTTTGATGACACCAAACTTCCGGAAATCTATCAGCCTAAAAGATGGGAAGATCAGGGTTTTGATGGTTTAGATGGAATTGTTTGGCTTAGAAAAAAAGTGACTTTAACTCAGGAAGATCTCGGCGGGAACGCGCAGCTTTTTCTTTCTCAGATCGATGACGAAGACATTACCTATTTCAATGGAAAACAAATAGGAACCAACAATTCCTATGATGCAGAACGGGTTTACACAGTTCCACAAAATCTGCTGAAAGCAGGTGAAAATATAATTGTCGTAAAAATTACAGATAACGGAAGCGGTGGTGGAATCTGGGGCGAACCTGAAAAATTAAAACTGGTTACCGCAAAATCTTCAATTCCACTTACCGGAAACTGGAAAATAACCATAGAGCAAATCTTCAACAGAATCAATGAAAATGAATTTCCGTCATTAGCTTACAACGCCATGATCGCTCCGTTGGTTCCGTTCAAAGTTAAAGGATTTCTTTGGTATCAGGGCGAATCGAATGAGGATCGAGCGGTGGAATACAACAAAAGTTTTCCTCTGCTGATCAATAGCTGGAGAGAAAAATTCGGGAAAGATCTTCCTTTTTATTTTGTGCAGCTTGCCACTTTTGAAACTCCCGGAAAAAACAGTAACGAGGGAAGTTCGTGGGCAGAACTCCGGGAAGCCCAGACCAATACTTTGAAGCTGAAAAATATAGGTATGGTAGTAACCACCGATATCGGCAATCCCAGTGACATTCACCCGTCCAATAAGAAATCAGTAGGGGAAAGGTTAGCGGATCTGGCGTTGAATAACGGAAATATCAGTCCGGTTTTTAATGATTTTAAAATTCAGAAAAACAAAGTTTCGGTAGGATTCAAACCGGTCGTAAAACTTAAAACATCAGATGATTCTACTTACGTGAAAGGTTTTGAAATTGCCGGCGAAGATCAGATTTTTTATCCGGCAACGGCAAAAATCTTTAAAAATAGAGTAGAAGTATATAGTGATAAGGTTAAAAATCCTGCCGCAGTAAGGTTCGGGTGGAAAGGAAATGCTTCAGAGAACAATCTGTTTACGGAAAACAATCTGCCGGTTTCGCCTTTTAGAACTGATCATTTTCCACTCACAACAAAAGAAGCGAAGTATAAGGTTAATCTTGATTAACAGAAAGATAATAGTAAATACTAAAAAAATAATGATAATGAGAAAAACATTGATTACATCGATCCTGCTTGGAACTTTCGTAACTGGATTCAGCCAGAATTACTGGAAAAACAGTACAAAGAAAACAGCAAAAGTAATCCTTACCAATGCAGCGACTAAAGAAAAACTTCAGGATAAAGGCCTGGTAAAGTTCGAAAAAATGGCCCAGCCAAAAGAAACAGATGCCTGCATTTTTGTGGATCCTGATTTTAAATATCAGAAATTAATCGGCATTGGCGGCGCTATTACAGATGCTTCAGCCGAAACGCTTTATAAAATGCCGAAAGCAAAACAGAAAGAAATTCTGGAGGCATATTACGGGAAAAACGGCTTGGGATACACCATCGTAAGAACCAATATGAATTCCTGCGATTTCTCCAGTGAATCCTATACCTATGTAAAAGATGGTGATGTGTCGCTTAAATCTTTTTCTGTTGCGAAAGACGAGAAATACAAAATCCCGATGATTAAGGAAGCTCAGAAACTCATTGGTGATCAGTTTACGTTTTATTTTTCGCCGTGGAGCCCGCCGGCATGGATGAAATCCAACAACAGTATGCTGAAAGGCGGTAGGCTGAAAGATGAATATTACCAACCGTGGGCAGAATATTACATTAAATTCATAAAAGAATACGAAAAACGCGGAATGCCGGTTTGGGGTTTAACCATACAAAATGAACCTATGGCAACGCAAACCTGGGAATCGTGTATTTATACTGCGGAAGAAGAAGGTAATTTCCTGAGAAACAACCTTGGGCCAACTTTATGGAAAAACGGCTACAAAGATAAAAAAGTAATCATTTGGGATCATAACCGCGATTTAATTTATCAGCGTGCTACGACAACCCTTCAGAATCCCGAAACGGCAAAATATGCACACGGAATCGGTTATCACTGGTACGAAACATGGAACAATAAATCCCAGCTTTTCGATAACTTAGAAGAAACCCAGAAGGCGTTTCCCAATATGTTCCTGGCATTTACCGAAGGTTGTAAAGAACAGTTCAAAATGGATCAGATTTATGATGTTTCCCTGGGTGAACTTTACGGACGCAATATGCTTAATGATTTCAACAAAGGAACGGCATTATGGACAGACTGGAATGTTCTTCTCGATGAAACCGGCGGCCCCAATCATGTTGGAAACTTCTGTTTTGCTCCTATTATCGCCGACACCCGAACCGGTGAAGTGCATTACACTTACGAATATTACTACATCGGCCATGTGTCTAAATATATTAAACCGGGTTCACAGAGAATTGGTAATTCGTCAAACAGAGCAGCACTTATTTCTACCGCTTTCATGAACGAGAAAGGGGAGTTGGTTACTGTGATAATGAATGAATCTGATAAAGATACCGATGCTTATTTATGGATCGAAGGGCAGGCAGCAAAATTGTCGGTTCCGGCACATTCCATTCAAACCGTGATTATATAACTAGTTTCTGTATTTTTTCATAACGAAAGAGCAACCAATTTTGGTTGCTCTTTTTATTAATCGAAAATTAAAGATAATTATTTTACCTTAAAATTCTTTTCAAAATTTGTACAGTCGATAGACTTCAGCGTGTGGCCTTCATATTTAAGTTGGGCAGGATTTGCATAAAAATCCCTGCTGCCTTCGGTTTTATGTTCTCCAATCCCTTCAATTAAATTTCCGTCTTTTCTGAGGAAATAGATTTCACGGTCAGAGGTTGTTCCTTCGGCCTCGAAAGTATAATTCAGCTTAATGGTATCGCCATTTTGTGTTCCCATCACATCACCGAAAGAACTGTCTTTCTCGAAATTTTTATAACGCATTTTACCGGTTATAGTGCCTAAATTATCGTCAAGCGAAACAAAAAGGGTGTCTTTTCCGGTTACCTCCATATAACAGGACTGTAGGGTAGAAGATTCTACAGGTTCATTGCTTTCAGGAACAGTAATAGAGTCCGGAGTTGCAGGCTGTGTATCAACAGTTTCGGTTGATTTTTTCTCACAACTTGCCGCTGTAAGTATGATTAATGCTGATAGTATTAAGTTTTTCATATAAGTTTTTATAATATTTGGGATTCTCTATATTTTTTAAAAGATAATATATTATGTTAAATGATATCAGAAATTACATTCAACTTTACTGAAGACAAAACTTTTAGTAAAATCGACTTTCGAAGGTTCTGCAAAAACAGTTGTCGAATCATTTATTTTCTCGACCTCTCCAATGCCTTCATAAAGTTTACCGGATTTGCTCAGAAGATAAATTTCGTTGAAACTGATATTTCCTCCCGTTGCCGTTCTGGACAATAATTTCAGCGTGTCACCGGATTTCGTTCCTGTAAAAGTTCCCGTTGAGGAATTGCTGGATTGTGGATTATTGTAAAGCAAACTGCCGGTAATATTTCCTGCGGAGTAAATCACGGAAAGTTTTACAGAATCCTGACCGTGCACAGCTTCGTAACATGTTTCTAAATTTTCTAACTGCTGAGAATCGCCTGTAAGATTTTTTTCTGCAGATTTATCAGAATTCTGGTTGCAGCTGAAAAGAGAAAACATGATGGCAGGTATTAATACGTAATTTTTCATGATAGATTGTATTTGCTGATTAGCTTTGTAAAGATAATAATATTTAGATTAAGGTATAATTTCTAAAAATATAAAACTCCTATAATTTATATTATGTTAAATTGGATTTGTTTCTGCAGAACTAAGTAAGTTCCTACGCTTCTGCAATCATTTTCCTTCTGTAACCTGCTGCTATAGCATTTGTAGTAAAAAAAAATCTCCCGCTTACCGGGAGACTTTAGTTATTAGTTTTTCAGACATTTTTCAAGGAACTGATCCTGTTCCCATAAAACGTGCAGAATACTTTCTTTAGCTGCATAACCGTGAGATTCTTTCGGTAAAAGAACCATTCTTACAGGCGCTCCCAGGTTTTTCAGTGCCTGGAAATATCTTTCGGTCTGAAGTGTGAATGTTCCTGGATTATTATCGGCTTCACCGTGAATAAGCAACATTGGAGTTTTCATCTTGTCAGCATTCATAAATGGCGACATTGTGTTGTAAACCTCCGGTACATCCCAGTAATTTCTTTGCTCAGACTGGAATCCAAACGGCGTCAGTGTTCTGTTATAAGCGCCGCTTCTTGCGATTCCACAGGCGTAATCTTTAGAATGCGTCAACAGGTTCGCAGTCATAAAAGCTCCGTAAGAATGTCCGCCAACCGCAACTTTGGATCTGTCGATATATCCTAATTTATCTACGGCATCAATTGCTGCTTTTCCGTTTGCAACCAACTGAGGCATAAATGTATCATTCGGTTCTGCTTTTCCTTCACCGATTATCGGGAAAGCTGCATCATCCAGAACTGCGTAACCTTTGTTCACCCAATAAATAAACGATCCGTAGCTTGGGAACGTAAAATCATTCGGGTTCTGGGTGTTTTGTCCAGCAGTGTTTTTGTCTTTATATTCTGTAGGATAAGCCCAGATTAACAGCGGTAATTTTTCTTTCGGGTTTTTTCTGTCGAAATTTGCCGGAAGATAAAGCGTTCCCGTGAGTTCTACTCCATCATTTCTTTTGTATTTGATAACTTCTTTATAAACATTTTTAATGCTTTCAAAAGGATTTTCAAAATGAGTTACTGCAGTTCCTTTTCCGTTTTTAATGTTTCTGATCGAATAATTCGGATATTGATTCGATGACTGCTCTACTACAAGAAGATTTCCGGTTTTGGCATCCAGAATGTCAATGATGTTTTCCTTGGAATTTTTCAGTTTCGAGGTATAAATTCTCTTTTTTCCAGAAGAATTCAAATCAACTTCATCAATAAACGGAAACTGACCTTCTTTCGTAAATCCTTCACCGACAAGATACGCTTTGTTATTTTTCGTATCAATAACTGTTCTTCCGTACTGATTTTTGGTGGTATTAAAGTTACCCGGATCGCTGTAAACGTCCTGATAATTGCGGTCATCAATAATTTTCGAAGCGTTATTTTTCAGATTGATGAGATAAGATTTTGTATTTCTTGTATCGTACCAGCTGTCTGAAACAATCGCAAAATCACCATTCGACCAATCAATACCACTGAAACGCTGCTTTGTTTTGAAGAAAGATTTCGGTGCATTGCTGAAAGGTGCTTCCCAAAGGAAAATTTCGTCTCTGTTTTCTACATTTTTAGACTGATCGCCCCCATCCAATGCCTCAGCATAAACCAAGGTTGAAGGCTGATCATCTCGCCAGCTCATATTTCTTTTTCCGGGTCTAACCGAAGAGAAACCTTTCGGCATAATCTCCGTAAGCGGAATTTCATTTACGGTTTTTACAGAATTACCGTCCTTATCGTACACGGTAGAAATCATTGGGAAACGGCTCAGCGGAACAATATAGGAATATGGTCGCTGTATCGTTGTAAGCATAAGATAATTTCCGTCCGGCGAAAAACTCATTCCTGAGTAAAGCGCTTCAGCTTTGAATGGAGTCAGATTTCCATTAAGAGATACTTTTACCAATTCTGCTTTTGCAAGCGTGTCGAAATTAGCTTCATCCTGTGGATTTTTTAGCAAATCCTGATAAGTTCTGTTTTGTGAAACTTTTCCGTCAGCATTTGAGACAGTAGGTCCGGAAGGTATCATTTTTTTATCATCGATCAGTGCACTTCTGCTGGCCGGAATCTGTTTTACCAAAAGAGTTTCCGAATCTTTCATCCAAACATAAGGCATTCCTAAGTTGGCATTAAGATGATCACCGGTAAGTTTTTTTGCGGTGGCTGTTGCGAGGTCAAGGATCCAAAGTTCCACTCCTTTCGCTGTGGTGTTGGTAAAAGCCAGTTTCTTTTCGTCTGGTGAAAAACTGGTGTAGGCAATTTTAGCATTAGCCGGAAGTCCTTTAACCTGAATTTCGTTTTTATCTTTTAACTTTCTAACTTTTAGATTATTAGCATAAGTAATTGTACTCGAAATGTTGGTTAACGGATTCACCCGTAAACCTGCAAGACGCATTTCTTCCTGGTTAAGATCATCCAGAGATTTGTAAGTAGGACGGTAAGAAAAGATGAGCCATTCTTTCTTGCTGTCCATCATTACACCTGGTGCTCTCTGGAAATCTGCCAGCTGAAGAATTTCCGCAGAAGGCTGCTGATACGTAATACTTTCCTGCGCGAAGGCAAATCCTGCATAAAGAAGCGCAACAAATGTTAGTTTAATTTTCATAAATATTAGGTTTGTTTTATAAAAAAATGCACAAACTTGCGTCAATGCATTTACTGATTTTTTTATGATGTTACCAGCCGGGCTCCCTTTTCCTGCCAATCATCGCATCGACAGAATATTTGCCGGGGCCGAAAGCGAAAAGCATTAAATAAACCGAAAGATAAAGCAGACTAGCTTCTCTTTTCTGGAAAGGATCGCCGCTGTGTACAATAAGCCCGGCAACTGCCATGGTAATGATAAGAAAAAATACTGCGAATCTGGTAAAAAGACCCAGAATAATAAAAATTGAACACACAAATTCAGCAAAAACCGCCAAAATCAACGAAGTTTTGTCGCTTAATCCAAGAAAGCTGAAAAACTGAATTTCTTCACCCGACAATAAATCCTGCAGTTTGGGATATCCGTGTGATAACATTGCAAAACCTACAAAAATTCTAGTAACAAGAAGAACAATATCAATAATCAGAGGATTACTTTTCGTTGAAGTAAAATAATTCATGAATCAATTTTTACCAAAAATAGTAAAATCCTTTGTAAAACGCAATTAACGCTAGGTTTTCTTTAGCGGTAACCGAAATTTTTTAAATCCCTCTCATTTTTTCGCCAGTCTTTTTTAACTTTTACGAATAGATTCAGATGAATTTTTTTGGCGAAGAATTTTTCAAGATCAATACGCGCTTCGGTGCCCACTTTTTTAATGGCTTCACCTTTGTGACCAATGATGATTCCTTTTTGCGTATCTCTTTCAACGTAAATGATTGAATCGATGAAGATAATTCCCTCTTTTTCTTTAAACATTTCAGTTACAACCTCCACCGAATAAGGGATTTCTTTATCGTAATTCAAAAGGATTTTTTCGCGGATCGCTTCGTTTACGAAGAATCTTTCAGGTTTATCGGTGTAAAGATCCTTGTCGTAATAAGGCGGATTTTCCGGAAGTAAAGATTTCAGTTTTGGTAAAATAACTTCGGTATTGAAACCTTTAAGCGCAGAGATCGGAAGAATTTCCGCTTTTGGAATCCTTTCATGCCACAACTCCATCGCCTTTTCAAGATCTTCCTGATTAGATTCGTCGATTTTATTAATAAGAATAAGAACCGGCACCGGAATTTTATTAAGTTTTTCTACCAAAAATTCGAAGGGTTCAGTTTTATCTAAAATATCAACAATAAACAAGAAAACATCGGCATCCTGAAGAGAATCCTTCACAAAATCCATCATTTTTTCCTGTAAACCGTACTTCGGATCCAAAACTCCCGGCGTATCCGAAAATACAATCTGTAAATCTTCTTCGTTGTACATCCCGAAAATTCTGTGTCTTGTCGTTTGTGCTTTCTGGGTAACGATCGCGAGCTTTTCGCCCATCAGTTTATTAAGAAGTGTCGATTTCCCGACATTGGGTTTCCCAACGATATTTACGAATCCTGCCTTGTGCATTATTTCTTTTTTTGAATAATTAAATAATATTGATCCGCATAATTTGTGAATCCCTGCAAAGATAGTGAAACATTGTTTGACCATTAAAGTTACAAAAGGATTTTTATCGCTTTGCAGTAAATGTCAGAAAAACTATCTTTGAAAGAAAATTATGAAACAATTTCTATTTTTTCTATTTATCGCGAATTTTTTCTCCGCTCAGAATTCCGATTTACTTCATACAAATTGGAAAATTACAAAAATGGTAAGCGAAGTTCAACCGGATCAGTTTCCACCTTCCATGCCCTATCAACAGGTTACCAATTTTTCAGTGACTGATCCACAACTCAATTTGTCTTTTTTCAATACCGTCTCAGCTAATTTATCGTTTAGTGTACAGGATGTGTTTACGGTAAATAGTAAAGCTTGCACATTAGCAGATTATTGGGGTGATAATGGAGAAGTAAATCAATTTTTTGCCTCTTTATGCGCTTTTTTCGAGATTGGGCATAGTTATCATTATTACATTGGAAATACTGGCAATGAAAAAACATTAGTTATTCACAATGCGATATTTGAAGAAATCCATTTTATATCCACCAATCTTGCAACTACAGAAAATAAATTATCCCAATATGCAATTGCTCCAAATCCGGTAACCACGATTTTGACTGTCCAAAATTCAGTGGGAATAAATTCTGTCCAATTATTTGACGTGTCAGGAAAATTAGTTTATGAATTAAAAAAGGAGAATGCCAAAACCTTGGATATTGATATGCGAAATTTCGAAACCGGAACTTATTTTATCAAATTAAATAATGATAAAACTTTTAAGATTATTAAAGAATAATTTGATTATTTTTTGAAAACCACCGGAAGAATTTCATTTTCAATAAGACCAAATTTTTTTCGGTCTTCATCGGAAAATTTTCTTGAATAAAAATTGATATCGGTATGAAAACCAACACTTTTTAGTCTTTCAAAGTAATCCATTCCGTACCAGCGAACGTGGTCGTACTGCCCGAAATGTTTCTGTCTTTCTTTAGGATCTTTAATACTGAAATCTTCGTAGGTTTTTTCTAAAGAATTCTTCATCGGCACCTGAAAAATTCCCCAGCCGCCTTTTTTCATCACGCGATAAAGTTCGCTCATCGCCTTTGCATCGTCTTCAATATGCTCCAGAACGTGATTGCAGAAGATCACATCGTAGCTTTCGTCTTCAAACGGAAGGTTCAAAATATCAGCCTTTACATCGACAATCGGTGAAAATAAATCGGCCGACGTATACTCCAGATTTTTCATTTTTTTGAACTTCCTCAGAAATTCCTGTTCCGGTGCGATGTGAAGGACTTTATAGTTTTTAGTAAAAAAATCGGTTTCATTTTTCAGATAGAGCCACATTTGGCGGTGTCTTTCCAAACTTAAAGTTCCGGGAGAAAGTGCATTTTCACGCTGTTTTCCGTATCCGTAAGGCAAAAATTTACGGTAAGATTTCCCATCGATAGGATCGGTGAATTTGTTGCCTTTAAACAGCTGATAAATCAACGGGCGAAGAAAAATGCTTAAGTTAATAAGCATTGGTCTTGGGATTTTGTTTAGAAGGAAATTGGCGATTTTTTTCATTAAAAATCCAGCGTAAATGGTTTTTCTTCGTCACTTACAATTCCTAAAGCTTCATAAATGTAGCTGAAAGTTGAAAGCAATACAGGTTTGCCATTAATAATACAAACATCGTGTTCGTAATGTGCTGAAGGTGAATTATCGAGTGAAGTCACTGTCCAGCCGTCATCATGAAATTTTACTTTCTCAGTTCCTAAATTAACCATCGGTTCGATGGCAAGCACGATTCCGTCCTTCAGAACTTTTCCGCTGCCTTTTCTACCGTAATTGGGAACTTGCGGATCTTCGTGCATTTTTCTACCCAAACCGTGCCCAACCAATTCGCGCACAACACCATAACCGTGTTTTTCACAATGTTCCTGAATGGCATTGGATATATCTCCTACTCTTTTTCCGCGGACGCACTGTGCAATGCCTTTGTATAAAGATTCTTTGGTAACCTTTAGCAGTTTTTTGGTCTCTGGAGCTACTTCGCCCACCTCGAATGAATAGGCATGGTCACCATAAAAACCATTCATATACACACCACAATCTACTGAAAGGATGTCGCCTTCTACCAAAGGTTTGTCGTTCGGAATGCCGTGTACTACTTCTGCATTAGGCGAAATACAAAGGTTTTTTGGGAAACCGTACATTCCTAAAAATGCAGGTTCGCCACCATGATCCCGGATGAATTCGCCACCAAGTTTATCCAAATGGTTGGTTGTAGCGCCGGGTTTTATTTCTTTGGCAAGCATTCCTAAAGTTTTGGAAACGAGTTGTGCACTTTCGCGCATCAGCCTCAGCTCGTCGAGTGTCTTTAATATAATCATAGGAAATAACTTTTACCAGAAAAGTCCTTTTTTCTTGTCTTTTTTCATTTTAGAATAGGCTAAAACTTCTGAGCCTTCAACACGGAATTCGATTCTTTCATTGATGATGTTATAGATTTCGCCCCAACCCGGAAATCCGCCAAGGTTTCTGTCATCGATAAATAAATCGGCATCAATTTTTCGCGAAGCTTGTGAATGATCAAAAATTTCACCTTCAAAACTTGAATTAACGGCATAAAATTCAACACCATTTTTTTTGCAGAATTCTACAGCTTCATCTAAAGTTTTCCCGTGTCTGTAAGTCCACAAAATTAATCTGTATCCTTCGGACTGAAGTTTTTTAAGCGTTTCAAATGCAAAAGTTTTGGGTTTGCCAATTCCGGGATATGCGTCTTCAACTACAGTTCCGTCGAAATCAATGGCCAGTTTTTTATTGCTTTTCATTATTCTAAATTATTCTAAAATTTCAGATGTGCAAAGATAATAAAATAAAAGAGCGGTTGAAAAAACAACCGCTCTCCTAAATTAATTATTATGTTGTATTATGATTTTACCCATTTAAACTGGTATTCTAAATCAGGAGTTGCAATTCGGTCGGTAATTCTCTGAAGTCTGCCTGGTAGTTTCATTAAATATTCCTGAGCTTTTTCAGCTTTTTCATTGAGCCCGGTAATATGTTCAATTTTCCAGTCTACAAGAAGGTCGCTCAGAATGTTGATGTAATCCTGACCGGTATAAACCATTGCGCGTTGTGCAGCATCGGAAAAATGGCCCCAAAGCTCACCGGCTTTCTGACCGGATTCACGCATCAAGTGAGCAGGCATTACGATTTTTTTACGCATCATATCTTCAAAAGCAAGCATCATTTCGGATGGGTCGAGTTCGAATATTCTTGTGACGAACTGTTTGTAGGCTTTTGCATGTCGCGCTTCATCAGCAGCGATCACCCCACACATTCTGGATAATTTGGTATTGCCTGTTTGTTTTGCAAGAGAACCTACTCTACGGTGAGAAATATTTGTCGCTGTTTCCTGAAAACTGGTATAAACAAAATTTCGGTAGGGATCCATAGAAGTTCCGATATCGAATCCGTCCTGAATTAAATACTGGGTGGTAATTTCCACTTCGCGCATATTTACGCGACCACAGAGATAAAGATATTTGTTGAGCAAATCGCCGTGACGGTTTTCTTCGGCAGTCCAGCTTCTGACCCACTGTGACCAGCCAGATCTGTTTTCCTGCTCTACGCCGTCGATTCCCATGATCCAGGATTCGTAACTTGGTAAAGCCTCTTCTGTAATACAGTCGCCGATTAGGGTGATAAACAGATCGTAACCCATTTCCTGGGCGTAAGTCTGGAGTTCTTCTACATCATGCTTAAAACTGTCCGCTGAAGGGTCAGGAAGGAAATCTGTAGGTTGCCAAATTTTTTCTACAGGCGTTAAATAGGAGGAAATAAAGTCATCAACTTCTTTACCTAAATTCCGCATGACTTCAATTCTCACTAATTTATTGTACATTACTTTTACTTTTTAGAAGGGACAAATATATATTAAATTTTAGTATTTCATGCATAGCTTTTTTGAAAAACTAAAAATTAATCGCCTATAAATATATTAATTTATTTGAAACTAACTTACCAGTACTTCGCCGGTCATAATCTCAGGAACTGGCACTCCCATTACTGTTAAAATTGAAGGAGCAACATCACCCAATTTACCCGGTTTTAAATTCCATGTACGGTCTTTATCCATTACAATCAGTGGAACCAGATTAGTTGAATGTTGTGTGTTCGGACTTCCGTCCGGGTTTTTCATTACATCAGAATTTCCGTGATCAGCAAGAATAAAAACTGCATAGCCGTGCTCATAAGCAGTTGTTGCGACTTTCTGGATGCATGCATCTACCGTTTCGGCAGCTTTTACGGCTGCAGAAAATACTCCGGTATGTCCTACCATATCAGTATTTGCGAAATTCAGGCAGATAAAATCTGCAGTTTCGTTTTCGATTTCCGGCAGAATTTTTTCGGTAATATCGTATGCCGACATTTCCGGTTTGAAATCATAAGTCGGAACATCTTTCGGACTCGGGCAAAGCAATCTTCGTTCTCCTATAAACTCGGCTTCCCGTCCTCCCGAAAAGAAAAAAGTAACATGTGGATATTTTTCTGTTTCTGCAACACGGATTTGCGTTTTTCCGTTGCGCTCAAGGATTTCACCCATGGTTTCCTCCAAAACTTTTTCATCAAAAACCACTTTTATATTTTGGTAGTCTTTATCATAATTGGTCATGGTAACATAATACAGATTCAGATGATTCATCCCAAACTCAGGAATATCGTTTTGTGAAAGAACTTCAGTAATCTCTCTTCCACGGTCTGTTCTGAAATTGAAACAGAAAACTACGTCATCACTTTCAATTTTTGTCATCGGTAAATTGCTGTCTTTCAGGCAAACAATGGGCCGGAGAAATTCGTCTGTGATTCCATCTTTATAACAATTGTCCAGCGTTCCGAGAATATCGCGGGTAGGTTCGCCAATGCCTCTTACCATTAGGTCGTACGCTAATTTCACCCTTTCCCAACGCTTGTCACGGTCCATTGCATAATATCTTCCGATAACGGAAGCTAATTTACCAGTGGTTAAAGACATGTGATCCAAAAGTTCTGCTATAAATGCTTTTCCGGAATGTGGATCACAATCGCGGCCATCGGTAAATGCATGCACATACACGTTATCATTCAAACCATATTCGTGCGCTGCAGTCAGCAATCCTTTGAGGTGGTTGATATGAGAATGTACGCCTCCATCAGATACTAAGCCAATAAAATGCACATTTTTTTTATTAAGCCTTGCATATTCAAAAGCCTGTGTAATCACATTTTCTCTCCCTAAAGTAGCATTTTCCACCGCCATATTGAGTTTGACAAGATTCTGATATACAACCCGTCCCGCCCCTAAATTCATGTGACCTACTTCAGAGTTGCCCATCTGCCCGAAAGGCAATCCTACGGCAATTCCGCTTGCTTCCAGGGTTGTATTGGGAAAATTATTATAACAGGAATCGATAAACGGGGTATTTGCCTGAGCAATTGCTGAAACTTCAGGGTTGGTTCCTATTCCCCACCCGTCGAGAATGGCTAAAATGGCTTTCTTTGACATTTTGAATATATTTTGTGATACAAATTTAAGGAATTGCGGGCAATAAACCGTTTAATAGCCGCTATAGTTTACGAAGTGGTTAACTCAGAATTTTCTCGAACGCCTTTCTCGCAGCGCCCCGGAAATAAACTTCACCACAATACGTATATCCCAATTTGTCTAAGATGCTCAACATCGGCAGATTGTCGAAATTAGTATCGACTTTTATACTGAAAACTGATTCTGATTTTGCAAGCTCTTCAATATTTTTAAAAAATTTTGTGGCTATTCCTTTTCCTGCAAATTCGTCGGAAACTGCCACCCTATGGATTACAACATATTCTCCGGAGCTTAACCAATTGCCTTCAATGATTTCATAAGCATGCTCAATATCGAAAATAATCGCTGCATATGCGGCAATCTGACCGTGGATTTCTAAAACATAACCAAAGCCTTTTTGAATGTCGGTTTCAACAGTTTCGATATTAGGATAGCCATCCTGCCACTGGTTACTTCCGTCATTTTTTCGGCGCTGAATAGCCTGCTGTAAAATTTTCCAGATGTTTGCTGTGTCCGCTATTTTAGCTTTTCTTACTATGTAATTCATGTTTTTTATACGCTTGGGATTGCTTAATTCTTACAAATTTAGCTAAACATTATAAGTATTGCCGGTATAGTTCACATCATAAACATTATATAAAAATACTTAATTTTAGAAAAAAATCATGAAGAAGAAGCTTGTCGTCTTTTCTGGCGCCGGTATTTCAGCGGAAAGTGGAGTTCAAACGTTCCGGGATTCTAACGGATTGTGGGAAAATCACCGAATTGAAGACGTGGCGAGTCCTGAGGGATTTAAGCGCAATCCGAAATTGGTTTTAGATTTCTATAATGCTAGGAGAAAACAACTTCTTGAAGTTGAACCCAACGAAGCCCACTTTATCTTAGCGGAACTTGAAGATTTATTTGAGGTCCATATTATCACGCAGAATGTTGATGACCTTCATGAGAGAGCCGGCTCTACCAAAGTTACTCACCTACATGGGGAACTGAAAAAGGCCAGACCTATTGACTCTGATACAGAAATGTTTTTCTGGGAAAAAGATCTGAATCTGGGAGACTTGGATGAAAATGGTGTACAGCTTCGGCCACATATTGTGTGGTTCGGTGAAATGGTCCCGGAAATGGATATGGCAATCTCAATTGCAAGGCAGGCAGAACTTTTGTTGGTTATCGGAACATCAATGCAAGTTTATCCCGCAGCCGCTCTTATTGACTATATTCCTTCCCACTGTAAAGTTTATGCAATCGATCCAAATCTAAAGAACAGTTTTGCGGACGATGCAAATTTTTTAAAGATGTCTGCCACGCAAGGAATGAAAAAACTTAAAGAGATTCTAATAATGAATCGGTAAAATATTCATAATCAAAAAATTAAGGAAATGCTGATTATGGTTATCAATATTACTGCTTCTAAAGTTGGTATTAGAAATAAAAAAAGAACCGATTAAAAACCGGTTCTCTTCTTTTTCATTATTTGTGTTGTATTTGATAGGTCAAAAGTACTATTAATATTGTCTAGAAAAACCGTGAAAACACCCTTTTTTAATATAAATTGTGTTTTATTGCAAATAAAACAATTCCGACACGGGTTTTTACATTGAGTTTCAAAAAGATAGAGTCTCTGTATCCGTCGATTGTTCGGGGACTCACGCACATTTGGTCGGCGATTTCGCGGTAAGTAAGTTCAGAACAGGCTAATTTTACGAATTCCAGTTCCCGGTCTTTTAATCCTTCGTTCAGATCGTTCATAAACTTCTGTTCGGTTTTGATCTTAAGCAGACTTTGCGTTACCAAGTCGGTATAAAATATTCCTTTTTCATGTACGATATTTATAGCATTGAATAAAATGTCGGGTGACATATCTTTAAGGAGATAACCTTTAGCCCCAGCTTTCAGCATCTTAATGATTGTCCCTTCGTTATCTTCCATTGTAAGGGCGATTATCTTTAGATTCGGGAATTTCTTAGAAATTTCGGCAGTTGTCTCGATGCCGTTTTTAATGGGCATATTGATATCCATTAAAACTACATCCGGAAAATTTTTGGTTTTTTGAAGCTCGTCAATAAAATCCTGACCGTTAAAACAATTCATTATAACCTGGAACTTGGGATTAAGGGAAATCATATTTTCCAATGCCTTAGATACCAGTTTGTGATCATCAACAATTGCAACTTTTACTGTTTCCATTGTCTTATTTTTTTGGATATATAAGTTTCAACACGGTGCCTACATTTTTCTCACTGCTAATCTGTAAGTCGGCATTCATCATCAGTGCCCGTTTTTTCATATTACTGAGGCCCGAGCCGTGTCCGCTCTGTTCATCGATTCCAATTCCGTTGTCAGTAATTGTAATGGTAAGTATTCTGGGTGCATCCTCAACCTGAATATTTAAATTTTTTGCTTTAGAGTGTTTCAGTGTATTATTGACGCTCTCCTGAATGATCCGGAAGATGATTACTCCATCCTTCGGGTTAATTTCTATATCGTGTTTATTGCTTCTAAATTCAATATCTATGAGTTTTAGGCGTGAAATCCGGTTCATCTCAATCTCCAGCGAATCAATAAGCCCAAAATGTTCTACCTGATCAGTGATAAAGGTCTTAGACATATTCCGGAGATCCTGAATGGTTTCCCCCAATAATTCGTTAATCTCATTCAGATTTGATTTGGCACTTTCCTCACACTGTGCGATCACCTGGTTAATCATAAGTTTTGCGACCGATAGTTTCTGACCAATATCGTCGTGCAGTTCCTGACCTATGTAAGTTAGCGTGACTTCACGCATTTCTATCTGGGCGAGCGTAAGTTCCTGCTGAAAATTCATTTCTTTCTCTTTTTGCAAAAGAAGAAGTTCACCTTTTTTTCTGACATAGAAAATATACACCAAAACCATCATTAAAATCACAAAGAGTATAATGATGGTTGATATTATCACCAGTATGTCGACCTCATTGGCTTTCAATTTTCCATAATTAAGTTTTCTTTTTTACTAAAGAATATGCCGGTGAGCATAATTGCGTATCCTGTAAAGTTAACAGAATAAAGTAAGATGAGAAAAATATCTTTAGAAATTGACAGTTGAATTGCATTTTTACTGATAATTATCAGGGGCAAAAGACCCAAATAAAGTACAATTAGACTGATTGCGATCCAAAAAGGGTAATATGAAGTAATGTTAAATATTTTTTCTGAATTGAAGGTTTCAAAGAAAAATAAGGTAATCGAAAAAAGTAAAAGTATGATGGTGAGGAAATATGTTAAATAAGGAAGATAGACAAAAAAATCACTCATGAAAATTATCGAAAGAGCAATATTCACGGAATTTAGACAAATAATGCCCAACTGAATTTTTTTCAAACGTTTGGTATTCAATATTTTATAGAAGTAAATCAAAACGATGCTGAAGAAACAAATGATAACTCCCCCAGCCATAAATGGCGTGGAATTATATTGGTCACCATAAAGCACTTTTCCGATTGTAGAAAACATTTCAGCGAGAAGTACCACAATCATCGATGCGATAAAATACCCGATATGTGGTCCTAATTTCTTCCGTTTTAATATTAATAGACTGATGATCAATAGATAAACAACAAGCAAGACACTTGTTAAATATAATCTGTTAATTTCCATAGCAAATACTAGTAAGGCGGATTAGCCGAAGAAAGATCCATTCCCGGCACTCCCTGAATCTCTGCACCTTTTACAGAAGAATTCTGGTCTTCAGATTTAGCTTGCGCGTCATCTTTATCTGATATAACAGTGGGAATCAAATACACTGTTTGGTAACCATAAAGTTTGGCATCCAATCTTGAATCGAAAGGTCCTTTAGCCGGATACTGTCCTAGTTTTATTTTAAGACCTGTTACTTTTTCTCCTTTGCTTTCTGCCTCTTTCTTGGCAAATGCGATATAACCTTCAAGTTCATCAATGGTGTACCAAAATTCTCTTGAATCTGGTTTGCCTTTTTCTCTCTTTTCGTTGATATATTTGTAATTGGTTGCCGAGTAAACCGAATCTAATTCCGACATTAGGTTTCCATCAATCAGTTTTTTCTGGTAACTGTCGTTTACTGATGATTGTTCAGGTTTTTTTTCAGTTTCAGCGGATTGCATTTGTTTGTTTTCCTGTGTGCAGCCAGATAAAACAACCGCAGTTAATAACAAGAGTATTGCTCTTGTTGAGTAGATTTTTATTCTCATAGTTTTTATTTTAACCAAAAATAGTTTATATTTGATTACAAATTATAGTAAAAACACCCTTTTTTTACTGATACCACAAAATTTTATATGTTTTCCAAAAATATTGCTCATAATTATCAAGAAATAAAGAAGAATTTACCTGAAGAGGTCCAACTTGTTGCAGTTTCGAAAACACATCCTGTAGAGGCAGTTCTTACAGTGTATAATTTAGGGCAAAGGGTATTCGGCGAAAATAAAGTACAGGAACTCTGTGAAAAGCAATCTCTTCTACCAAAAGATATCGAGTGGCACCTGATTGGACATCTCCAAACCAATAAAGTAAAATATATCGCACCTTTTATCGATACGATTCAGAGTGTAGATTCTTCGAAACTTTTAGAGGAAATCGATAAACAGGCCGCAAAAAACCAAAGAAAAATAAAAATTTTGCTTCAGGTAAAAATTGCTGAAGAGGAATCTAAATTCGGTTTGGAAATACACGAAGCAAAAGAACTTTTTCAGGAGTGGCTGAATGGAAAGTTTCCCCATATAGAAATTAACGGTTTAATGGGCATGGCCACCTTTACGGATGATAAAAACCAGGTGAAGAAAGAATTTACTCTTCTAAAACAAATCTTCGACAAACTCTCCTTACAGAAACCATTGAAACTTTTGTCGATGGGTATGAGTGACGACTATCCTGTTGCTATTTCCTGTGGAGCTAATTCCGTAAGGATTGGATCTGCAATTTTCGGAAACCGACAATATGACCTATAATTGGTTTTAGGTACGATTATTGCTGAATAATATGCAAATTTTAAACTGAATTTTTATTAAATCCATAAATTTTTATTAATGCAAAAAATCTTAATTGTTGAAGATGAAAAAGCCATTTCGGGCGTACTTCAAAGTATTCTTTCAGACGAGTTGCCGGATTACGAATTTGTAATCGCAGAAGACGGTCTCGAAGGCTTTAAGCATATTGAGAAAGATGATTTCGCCTTGGTCGTTTCCGATATCAAAATGCCTAAACTTTCAGGCACTGAGTTACTTAAACAATCTTTACAACTAAAACCAGATACCACATTCGTGATGATTTCCGGGCATGCAGATATCGATACTGCTGTAGATTGCCTGAAAGAAGGTGCATATGATTTCATTTCGAAACCCATTGATATCAACCGTCTTATTACCAGTGTTAAAAACGCTTTAGACAAAAGAAATCTTACCAGAACTAATCAGGTTCTGAAAGTAGAAAATACGACATTAAAGAAAAAAGTAAACAAGAAATATCAGATGATTGGTCAGTCCGCTGCCCTGAAGAAAATTCAGGACATGATTGAAAAAGTGGCTAGTTCTGATGCCAGAGTTTTAATTACTGGACCAAACGGGGCAGGAAAAGAATTGGTGGCTCACTCTATCCATGCGCAAAGTGAACGCAGCAAAGGACCAATGATTGAAGTTAACTGTGCTGCAATTCCATCAGAACTTATCGAATCTGAGCTTTTTGGACATGTTAAAGGCAGTTTTACAGGCGCCATCAAAGATAAACAGGGGAAATTTGAACTGGCAAATAACGGAACTATTTTTCTTGATGAAATTGGTGACATGACCCTCGTTGCTCAGGCAAAAGTTTTGCGGGCGTTACAGGAAAGCAAGGTTTCTCCGGTAGGAAGCGATAAAGAGATCAAAGTTGATGTTCGTGTTTTGGCAGCTACCAATAAAAACATGAAGCAGGAAATAGAAGCCGGGAAATTCCGGGAAGATTTGTATCACAGGCTATCGGTAATCGAAATCTACGTGCCGCCATTGGATGAAAGAAAAGAAGACATACGTCTGTTGGTAGATCATTTTGCCAAAACGATTTCCGAAGAGCATGGCACCGCTCAGAAGGTTTTCGACGAAAAAGCGATTTCCGCCCTTGAAAATTTCAGCTGGACAGGGAACATCCGTGAGTTACGTAATGTCGTCGAGCGGCTTATTATCTTAGGATCAAATCCGGTCTCGGAAGATGATGTTGCAAGTTTCGTAAGGAAATAATTACATTAAAATAAATAACTAGAAAAAGTTTGCAGTATTTTTGCTGCAAATTTTTTTTATGGCATTTCTCAACAAGCAGTACACGAAGGCGTGTCTTACATTAGCGCTTCCCGTTATGATCACACAGGTTGGTCAGGTATCGGTAAATTTGTTCGACAATATTATTGTGGGAAAACTTTTAGGAGCACAGGCTCTAGCCTCGGTATCACTGGGAAATGCGGTGTTTTTTTCGATTTTTGTATTTGCGCTTGGATTTTCGTTTGCCATTCCGCCACTAGTTTCTGAGGCTCATTCGCAGGAAAAACACAGCGTCATTAATTCAGTTTTCAGACATGGTTTTGTGATTAACCTGGGAATTGGATTGTTGCTGATGATTCTACTTTTCGCCGCCATGCCGCTACTCTATCATATGGATCAGCCGGTAGAAATTATTCCCGATACAATTGGATTTCTGAGCATCATGACTTTAAGTATTCTGCCGTTCATGGTGTTTCAGACGCTGCGCGAAGTCTCTGAAGGTTTATCTTACACCATCGGGGTAACCAAAGCCACCATTATTGCCAATGTCATTAATATTATTCTGAATTATGTCTTCATTAAAGGGATGTTTGGGTTTCCGGCGATGGGTGTCCAGGGATCTGCATTAGCAAGTTTAATCGCGAGAATTTTCATGATGATTTTTCTTTATTATGTCTTGCTGAAAGAAGAAAAAACCAGACAGTATATCAAGGCGTTTTCGTTAAAGATTGCAGAATTTTCCAAAGAAATGTTCAGTAAAATGCTGAAAATTGGTTTTCCTACAGCTTTGCAGATGTTTTTTGAAGTTACTGCGTTTGCGGGCGCGGCTTTTATCTGTGGGCTGGTTTCAGCAAAAGACATTGCGTCTCACCAAATTGCATTATCAATGGCTTCATTTACATTTAATCTTTGTATCGGATTTAGTGTTGCTTCCACAGTGCTTATTGGCCGCAAACTTGGCGAGCGGGATTATGTTGGGCTTAAGAAAGTCGGCATTAATAATCTGAAGATTGTCTTCATTTTTATGTTTGTATGCGGGGTGTTTTTCATTGTCGGCAGACATATACTCCCTACGTTCTTTACAAAACCTGAAGATATCGATGTGGTGCAGTTAGCAGCAAAATTATTGATCATTGCTTCCCTGTTTCAGCTTTCAGACGGAATCCAGGTCGTGGCACTCGGAAGTTTAAGGGGAATTCAGGATGTAAAGATTCCTTCTATTATTACTTTCATTGCGTATTGGTTAATAGCAATTCCTTTAGGTTATATTTTATGTGTTCCGATGAAAATGGGCGCTTTCGGAATGTGGATTGCCTTAGGTCTGGGGCTCACCGTCTCCGCGGTTTTGCTTGTTTACCGTTTTTTGAGTCTTTCGCAAAGAAAAATCAATGCAGCTCATTAATTAAAACCTTAAAACAGAAAATCCCCGAAATTACATTCGGGGATTTTTTATTTGAAGTTTGATTAACATTTCTATTTAAAACTCAATTTCCTGGTCAGGATGGATGTGATCGTAGTCAGCCACCATTTCCTCTTCGTAATTGGTCTTCTCTTTTTTGGCAAATCTGTTCTCCAGTCTTACCATAATCAGATAAACTACAGGTACAATAATCAGGGTAAGGAAGAGGGATGAAATAAGTCCTCCAATAATAACAATTGCAAGTCCGTTATTCATTTCTGCCGCTGCACCTGATGCCATTGCAATCGGAAGCATACCAAATACCATTGCAATAGTTGTCATCAAAATCGGACGAAGTCTCGCATGATTTGCCTGAACTAAAGCATTTTCAATCGACTCTCCCTTATCAATCCTGTGATTAGCGAAGTCTACAAGTAAAATTGCATTTTTCGCCACAAGACCAATCAACATAATGATACCAAGGATCGTAAAGATATTTAAACTCTGATTGGTTAATGCCAATGCCCAAAGTGCACCGATAAATGAAAGCGGAATAGAGAAAAGTACAATAAACGGTTTCAGGAAGTCATCATAAAGTACTACCATAATCATGTAAACCAAAAGGATCGCAGCAAGCAAGGCTACTCCCAAAGTTCCGAAACCTTCACTCTGGTTTTCCATATTTCCACCCCAGACCCAGTTTACACCGGCTGGTTTCTTCACTTCTGCCATTTTTGCTTCCCATTCCGATGCTACACCACCTGTCGTTTTACCTACAGTCTGTGCCTGTACGGTAACGGAAGGCGAACGGTCGTAACGCTCAAGCAGCGCCGGGCCGGAAGTAAAGTTGATGTCTGCGAACTGCGAAAGCTGAACTTTAAATCCGTCTTTATTCACAAAGTTGATGCTTCTCACATCGTCAATGTTGGTTCTGTTGGCTTCATCAAGAATGATATTGATGTCGTATTCATTGCTTCCTGTACGGAATTTATTATCTGTATTCCCGCTGAAAGCTGTTCTCAACGTCTGTCCCACGGTAGCCACATTTAATCCTAAAGATGTCATCTTATCACGGTCTACCGTAACCGAAATCTCTGGATTACCTTCTTCCACACTCAGTTTAATTTCTGAAGCTCCGTCGATTGTTCTCAACTTAGCTTCTGCGGCTTTGGCGTAAGACATTGCATCTTCCAGCGTTGTACCAGTAACGGTCATCTGAAGCGGGGCCTGTTCTGCACCCATAAACCCTACCGGCACCGTGGTTACTTTAGCGCCGACCAATACTTTTTCAAGTTCACGTTTCAGTTTGGCAGCATATACTTTGGTATCATCTTCTCTTTCAGATTTTGGAACCAGTTCAAGACTGATTTCTGATTTATAGTTGGTAGACTGCATCGCTCCCATTCCTCCACTCACCTGACCGACCGAAGTAATCATTTTAACGATTTCAGGTTTCTGCGCGAGGTACTTTTCAGCATCCTGGGTGATAAAGTTGGTCTCTTCAAGCGAAGTATCTTTCGGCATTTCGATCTGTACAAGGAACTCACCTTTATCATTTGCCGGGAAGAAGTCGGAGCCTATATACCCCATTACTGCCAATGCAATTGCGCTAACAAATAAAATAATGGTAATCCCGAAGGTTTTCAGTTTGTTTACTAAACTCCATTTCAGGATTCCTTCTATTTTGTGCGTAAACCAGGTAAGTCCGTTTTCAAATTTTTCAAGTATTTTACCAAAGAAAGATTTGTTATTAATAACTTCCAGTTTTCCGTAACGTGAGAAAAGCCATGGAACAACCGTAAATGAAACAAGTAATGAAAGCAAAGTTGCAATAATTACCGTGACACAGAACTGCGAGATAATGTCGGAAACCAATCCGGAACTCATCGCAATTGGCAGAAATACCACCACAATTACCAGCGTAATCGCCGTAACAGTAAATCCGATTTCTTTTGCACCGTCGTACGAGGCACGTACTTTGTTTTTGCCCATCTCCATGTGGCGGTGGATGTTTTCAATAACAACGATTGCATCATCCACAAGAATCCCAACCACGAGGGAAAGTCCAAGTAAACTCATTAAGTTCAGACTGTATCCCAAAAGATACATTCCGATAAATGTTGCAATAAGCGAAGTTGGAATCGCTACCATTACAATCAGTGCATTCCTGAAACTGTGCAGGAAGAACATCATTACAAATGCTACAAGCGCAATCGCAATCAGCAAATCTTTGATTACAGCGTTCGCCGCTTCCAGCGTAAAGGTAGAAGTATCACTTGCTAAAGTTATCTTGATATTACTTCCTTTGTACTGCTCTTCGATCTGGGCGATTTTTTCCTGCACCAAACGGCTCACTTCTACAGCGTTGGCATCGGTCTGTTTCTGTACCTGAAGCATCATGGTATTTTCCTGATTGATACGTGCTATTTTATCAGCTACCTTCTGGGTATCCTGAACCTCTGCTATATCTGAAAGACGGATGTTTTGCCCATTTTTAGATGAAATCGTAAGGTTTCTGAGTTCTTCTACTGAAGAAATTTTTCCTGCCAGACGGATGAGTGTGCTGTTTGATCTTGTTTTTAAACTTCCCGTAGGAAAATCTAAGTTCGACATTGTAATAATCTGCTGAACTTCCGGAATGGTAAGTCCGTAACCTTCCAGTTTTTCCTGGTTCAGGTTGATGCGGATTTCCCTTTCCTGCCCGCCAACAATATCCACTTTAGAAACCCCTGGAATTCTGGAGAATACAGGTTGAATTCGCTGATCAATAAGGTCGTAGAGTTCATTTTCGGTAAGGTTTCCGGTTACACCCATTCTTACGATCGGCATATCTGAAAGAGAAAACTGTGTTAGTGACGGTTCATCGATATCTTCCGGAAGGTCTGAACGGATGGCGTTAATCTTACGCTGCGCTTCATTTAGAGCAAAATCTACGTCGGCATCATTATTAAACTGAATGATGACCACGGAAAGACTTTCATAGGATTTAGACTGAATTTTCTTTACTCCTTCCAGCGCGGAAACCGCATCTTCTATTTTTCTTGAAACTGTATTTTCAACCTCCGAAGGCGAAGCACCCGGATAAACCGTAGCTACAGTTACCACTTTTACTTCAAATTTCGGAATAAGTTCGTAGTTCAGCTGCGAATAGCTGAAAAGCCCTCCAATGATCAGTAATGCAAGCATTACAATGACCAGACTGGGTCTTTTAATCGATACTTCTGCTAATTTCATCTATATATTCTTAATCGATTATTATTTAAGTTTACGGATCGGCGTTTTGTCGGTAAGGTTGATCTGGCCGCTGGTAACAACTTCATCACCTGCTTTCAAACCGCTGATAACTTCCACTTTGCTTCCGTAGTTTGCGCCTCCCTGAATTTTCGTCAGATAAGCAATATTATCTCTCACAACAAACACCAGATTATCGCTTACACTTCCTACAAAAGCTTCTCTAGGAATCGTAAGAACGTTGTTGTTGCCGCTTCTGTTAAAGATTGCAGTTCCGTACATCCCTGCTTTCAGTTTGTTGAAACTGTTGGAAACGGTAATTTCTACCGGAAATTTCAGTGCTCCTGAAGCTGACGGCGCGATGAAAGTAATTCTGCCATCAATAGCACCTTCAACCACATCAGGCTGAACTTTTACCGTATTGCCTACCGCAAGCTGGCTTACCATAGACTGGTCAACATCAACTTTAAGCTTAACTGAAGAGATATCTACCACTTCAACAATTGGAGTTCCCGGATTTAAAACGGTTCCAACTTCAACAAATTTCTGGTTTACGATACCGCTGACTTTAGAAATAACATTCGTATCACCTGACTGAAGATTTGCTCCCTGTAACTGCGTTCTGGCATTTTTTACCTGAAGCCTTGCCTGATCGAGCTGCAGCGCTGTTACTCCTCCGGTTTTATAAGCCATCTCGTAACGGTTCAGCGCCATAATCGCATTATCCAGATTTGCTTTCGCGCCGGAAACGTTTACATTGAGCTTTTCACCAGCCATTCTGCCAATACTCTGTCCAGCTCTTACGTAGCTGCCTTCTTTTACATAAAGTGCAATAAGCTGTCCGCCCATTTCTGCTGAAACCTGAGCCTGTCTGTTTGGTAAAAAAGTTCCGTTCACAGTAAATTCTCCGCTGATGTCTTCTGCTTTAACTACAGTTGTACGCACGGCTACATCTTTGTTCTTTTCGGCCACGATGGCTACTTTCTCTTCATTGCTTTTCTTGTTACGCTGAAGAATGAAATAAAATGCAGCGCCAATTCCCAGGATGGCAAGTATCGTGATGATTGTATTCTTTTTCATAGTTTTATTAATTGATATCGTTTAATGTTTTGAGTTTACCCTGTGATTTCAACAGGTCGATTTCTGCAAGTTTATAGTCTAATTTTGCTTTTGTAAGATTGTTTTTAGCCTCGGTAAGGTCGCGTTCTGCATCAAGAATGTCGTTTAATGTTGCCAAACCGTGCTGGTAATTGCTTCTGGTGTTCGACAGCACACTTTCTGCAAGTGAAACGTTCTCCTTCTGCATATCAATCATCGTCATATTGTTTTCAAGCTTGGTGATTGCGTTCTTGTGCTGAAGATCCAGACCCAGTTCGGTTTCTCTTAGATCTGCCTGTGCTTTTTCTATTTCTATTTTATTGAGTTCCACTCTGGATTTGGTTGCGAAGCCATTAAATATTGGTACTCTCACATTCAAACCAATCGATGCCATATCGGACCAGTAAACACCATTGTCTTTCCCGTTCCACCAAGGCATTTTATCGCCCTGACCAAGGAAACCGTAGTTTGCAGAAAGCGAAACAGTTGGATAATATTCTGCTTCGGTTGCTTTCTTCTGCCACTGCAGCAATTCTATTTGTTTGTTTACCAGTTTCACTTCACTTCTGTCAGAGAAATTTGTAGAACGGTCTGGCAGCAATGCTGGATCAAAAGTCTGCTCTGGAAGTGTAATTTCCTGAGCCATCGGCATTCCGATCATAAATTTGAGAGAGTTTTCTGCTAAATCTACCGTATTTTCAAGCTGCTTAACACCGGAACTCACATTATTACGTGCTACCACTACCCTGTCATAATCAATCTTTCTGGCTAATCCTGCATCATATAAACCTTTAATAATTTTGATGGTCTGATTAGTGATTGCAAGATTGCTTTCGGCATTTTTCAACATCTGATCTGCCTGATAAACCTGAAAGTAAGCGTTTGCAACTTTCTCGATAATCTGTTCTTCTGTAAGTTCTGCATTAAGAAGGTAAAATTCTTTAGTAGATTTAGCTGCCTTAAGGCCTACAAAAACTGATTGGTTAAAAAGATTCTGTGTAAGCTGGACCATATTGCTTGAAGTCCATTTCTGACCGAAAGCTACTTTTACCTGTTGCCCCGGTGCTCCAAATATTTCACCCGGTAACACAGATTCCTGCAGCAGAGGGTTATAGGTGGTAGAACTGTTGAAACTTATATTCGGATAAGCATTGGATTTTACCTCTGCAATCTGTGCATCTCCTTTACGGATATCTAGCCGGGCTTTTTCCGCGTCGGCTTTGTGCTCCAATGCATAGGAAATAGCTTCGGGTAAAGTAAGAACCTTGTTTTCCTGAGCATATAAAAATCCGCCGGACAGGATTAAGGTTAAGATTAACTTTTTCATTGTTATAAATTGTTATATTTTTTTAACTGTTGTTTGCCTTTTTCGGTGGTAATTGCATTCATATAAAACATGAGCGCAATATTGCTGTACTCTGTACGGTCGGTTTTACTCGTATCCAGAAACGGTGAATTGTCATAAGACATTACCATCTGAAAGTAGATACCTGCATATAATCTTGCATCGAAATCATCTCTGTAATAACCCTGCTCCCTACCTCTTTCAATGTTATGTATAAGTACTTCTGCGAATCTTTTTGAGAAGTTCATCATGTGCTTATTGAAGATTGCAGGGTAATATTTGATAAGCTGGCGTATTAATAATGAATTGTTGGACTTGGCTGCTTTTTCGATGTGTTCATCGCGACAAAACATGCGTTCCACAGCATTTTCTATTTTGTTATCCAGTTCACTGAGCTTCTCAATTACTTCTGTAAGCTTAAATTCCAACACATCTTCCAAAAGAGCCTCCTTGTTGGCGTACATTTGATAAAGTGTTTTTTTCGACATCCCAAATTCCTTTGCGATATCATCCATCGTGAGGGTTTTAGCGCCGTTATCGATAAAAAGATCAACGACTTTCTCCAGAAATTTTCTATCCATATCTAAATTTGAACGTGCAAATATAAAAAATAGGAAACTAATAAACCAAATAAGTTTCCTGGTTTTTTATTGAATTTTTCTATTGCCCTATTGCTGCTTTCAATCAAAGATAAAATCTCCAAGGGTGTAATCACCTCATTAATCATTATTTACAGTGATTTTTTAATTTTCATTTGAATAGGTGATTTTTCATTTTCCTTATCCTTCTACATTTGTATCACAAACTAACCAATAAAATTTTTTAACCATGAAAAAATTACTTTCTAGTGCATTCGCACTTATCGCAGTAAGCTTCGCTTATGCACAATCCAACGTAGATGTAACTACACAAGTCGGAACCGGTAACTATGCTACAGTTGACCAGGACGGATTAATGAATAACAATTCACTTTTGCAAGTTGGCAACAATAACGATGCTGATATTGACCAAACTGGATGGTTTAACCAAAACGACGCTGTAAGCTGGGGTAATGGCAACGATATCGATGTAGATCAGGTGGGTATTGGAAACTCTAACAGTACAGAACAGTACGGTAATAACAATGATGCGCAGACAGATCAAAACGGATTACTGAACGAAGTTGAGCAATTACAGGTAGGTAACGGAAACGATGCTTATGCTGAGCAAGACGGAGCTTTCAACTATGCATCCCAAGATCAGGACGGTAATAATAATGATGCATCGTCTGAGCAAACCGGTATGGACAATGTAGTTTATCAGTCTCAGGATGGCAACAACAATGATGCTGCTGCAATGCAAATGGGTAATGATAATTATATCCATCAGTTACAGGATGGTAATAATAACGATGCTACTCACGATCAGTATGGTAACGGAAACTACGCAGATTCTCACCAATACGGTAACAACAACGAAACCTTAGGTTTACAGATTGGAAACAATAATGACTTGATTCAATACCAATGGGGAAGCGGAAACTACGCTGACGACTGGCAAATTGGTAACAATAACTTAGCCGACACATGGCAAATTGGGACTAACCATTCACACATAGGAACACAGATTGGTAACTCCAATACGATGATTATTACTCAATCTAACTAGTAATAACTTTTATACACCAATGCAGGAGGAATTTCGGTTTCTCCTGTGTTTTTAATTAAGAAAGACCCCATGAAAACTTTATTTACATTTTTATGTTTTTTCTTTGCCTACCTGGGGTTTGCGCAGGTAAACTCCTATCAAATCAACAGTTTAAATGTACTCGATTATTATCAGAGAAACCACCAAGTTCAGGATCCCTTAAATGCTTCTCAAAGCATAGTACTCCAAATTGGGAACGAAAACACTGTAGAGGTAAGAGATCAAAGACAGGAGTATCTAGAACTCAGTCAAGTAGGTAACGACAATACGATATATTTTACAAACCCTAATAATTACCCTACAAATGCCGAAATAAATATACAGGGCTCAGGCAATTACGTTGATATTGTGGGTAGCAACAGCATTTCCGATGGCATGAAAATCAATATCAACGCCAATGACATGACGATTTATATGAGAAATTACTAATCCCTTGAAAATGAAAACTCTCATCTCAATTCTAGTCGTTTTTTTTCTGGCTAACCATACCTCTGCTCAACATTTAAGCGGAATTACCGGAAAAATTATAACCGAAAACAAAGAAGGTCTACTGAAAATTACAGCCACCGCAATTAGCAAATCAAGTATTCATTACAGCTTGAATTACATTCTAGTTTCTGTGAAAAAAGGAAAGAACGGAAGTTCGAGCAATAAACAAAGCGGCAAATTTTCATTAAAACCCAATGAAACTAAAACCTTTGCAGAAACTAATATCAACCTTACGAAACAAGATGCCTTGAAAGTGTATTTGTTTGTTAAGGATGAGGAATCTGATAAATTACTATCAAAAGACAGTTTGGAAGTTAATCCGGAAAAATTCAGTTCTGCAGTTAGTTACATCCCCGAAAGCAGTATTGAGTTGGTGGGCTTAACAATTGATGAAACCAAAACCAGACTCGGGCAATTATTCTACGAATCCTTTTTTAAAAAGTATAACCAAATTCCTAAGAAATTCGAAGGAACTGTAACCATTTCTGAACTTCCATCATTTGGGCGTAACAGCAGAATCATTGTCAGTCAGGATGATCAAATGATTCACAGCTTTTTAACCCGCCCTGATGAAGAATCTATAGATGCTGAAGCCGACCGGGCACTGGCAAACCTTGCGGAGTATAATTCCAGAAACAGTTTGAAAAATAAGGAATTTAAATATTAACAATTTCCACATGAAGAAGCTACTACTCATAGTATTTTTAACAGTATTTTCTATTTCAGCCATAGCACAGCAACTCGTGTATAAACCTATTAATCCCGCATTTGGCGGTGATACTTTCAACTACCAATGGTTAATGAGTTCTGCAAGTGCCCAGAACCAGTTTGATAATAATCTTAGGGGAGCATTAGATAGAAGTACAAATTCGCTTGACAGTTTTACCGAAAATTTAAACCGGCAAATCCTTAGTGAATTGTCGCGGAAACTTTTTGGAGATCAGTTCGGGGATGGTGATTTGCAGCCAGGAACCTACATTTTTGGTTCTATATACCTGGAAGTCATACAAACCGGTCAAGGATTACTTATCAATATTTTAAATACCGATACGGGAGAACAGTCAGAAATTCTTATTCCCGGTGGCGGTTAACAAAATTCAACCCTATGAAAACACACAACCTTTTAAAACTAGCATTTCTAACTCCACTTTTACTCCTATTTCAGCACTGCACACTATTTAATTTACCTACAAACAGCGAAAAATCCACCTTAGGAGAAATTACTCCTTATACACCGGAAATTAAAAATCTGCCGGCACCAAAAGAGAAAATTGTTGTGGGAGTTTATAAATTTCGCGACCAAACCGGCCAATATAAGGCAGCGGAGAACGGCGCGAGTTGGAGTACAGCAATTCCACAAGGAACAACAACCATACTATTGAAAGCTCTGGAAGACAGTCGTTGGTTCACCCCAATTGAGCGTGAAAATATTGGAAACTTATTGAATGAAAGGCAGATCATTAGAAGTACAAGAAAAGAATATGCGGGAAACGATGCTACCGAATCCTCAATGTTACCGCCACTGCTTTTTGCGGGTGTAATTCTGGAAGGCGGAGTAATTTCTTATGACACCAATGTAATGACAGGCGGAATTGGAGCCCGCTATTTTGGCCTGGGTGCTGGAGCGCAATACCGGCAGGACAGGATTACCGTTTATCTTCGGGCTGTTTCGACTTCTACAGGAGAGATTCTTAAAACGGTATACACATCCAAAACAATTCTCTCTACCAGCATAAACGGCAATTTTTTTAGGTTTATTGATGCCGAACGACTTCTTGAATCTGATGTAGGAATTACGCAAAATGAGCCGGTACATTTAGCGGTCACTGAAGCTATTGAAAAAGCAGTTCTTTCTTTAATTGTTGAAGGAGTTCGTGACAATCTATGGGCAAATAAACAGAAAAGCCCGGGGGATTTTAAAGAAATTATTGCCAATTATAAATCAGAAGAGAAATTGAATGACCAGCGGCTCATCGGCAACAAATTTCCAAACAGTGACCGGGGCAAGTTTTCTTTGTTCGCGTACGCAGAAGGTTTTAAAATTAAGGGCGACTACGTTGATGCAAAGATGACGCTGGGTGGCAAGGCAGGAATTAAGTATTTCCTTACTGATAATTTAAATGCTGAAGTAAATTTTAATGCAGTTACGATGGAGAACAAGGATATCTTCAAAAAATCAGTAATGATGTCGGAGATCAATTTAGAATATCTTTTCCTTTCAAAATATAAGTTCAGTCCGTTTGTTTATGCTGGAGGTGGCTCCTTTTTCTCGCCGGACAAAACTAGATACAAAGCACAGTTTGGAGGTGGATTGGAATATTTAGCTACTAAGAATCTTGCGGTTCGGGTCGTAAGTCAATATGATTTCGGATTTGATGATGACTGGGATGACTACATCAACGGATCACAAAAAGATCAGGGTGTGAGAATTGGGCTAGGCTTAAACTATTATTTCAGTTCAAAAAAAATTAAAAACTAAAATCATGAAGAAACTATTATATATCCTTACGTTTTTTGCGCTGATATTCTCTATTATTTCGTGTAGTGAGGAGTTGGTAGATAAAGTTCAGACCGGAACTTTAAAGGGCGTTGTTATTAAAAAAGGTACCAATCAACCTCTCAAAAATGTAAAAGTCCACACTACCCCATCTACAGAAACTGTTTTCACCAAAGATGACGGAAGTTTTATCATAGAAAACATCCCAATTGGCGATTATTCAGTCCGGGCAGAGCTCATGGGCTACCTTACAAGTTTTCAGGGCGTTAGTCTCAAGAATAATGCTCAAGTAGTTTCGGTTGTTTTTGAACTTAGTGATGATGATTCACTGAATTCTTCGCCATCGGTTCCTATACTATTAAGTCCGGTAGACAATGCTATTAATCAGCCACTTTCAGTAGATTTATCATGGAATGCAACAGATGCTGACTCTTTGGATATTTTAAAATATAAACTCACCGTTAAAAATGATTTCGATAGTCAGGTTGTTGAAATTAATGACTTGACAGAAAAGCATTATTTTCTTGAAAATTTGAAATTTGGCGTAACTTATTACTGGCAGGTTAGCGTAAACGACGGAGTGAATCCAGCGGTAAACAGTGAAGTTTTCAGGTTTAAAACTAATTCCGTTCCCAACAACAGGTTCCATTATGTAAAGAACACCAATGGCAATTACTATGTTGTTTCGAGTGATGAGGCCAATACGAATTTTCAGTTTACACCTCTTTCAACAAACAGTTGGCGGCCCCGACTCAATCAAAATGCGGGCTTAATAGCTTTTCTAAGGACAGTCGGCGGAAATGCACACATTTTTACCGCAAAGCCGGATGGTTCGCAGCCATTCCAGGTCACAGCAATTCCGATCGCAGGGTTTAATAATGCAGAAATTGATTTCTCATGGAGTACAAATGGAAAAGAATTTCTCTATGCAAGCTTCTCTAAACTTTACCGGATTAATAAGGACGGCAGTGGATTAGAACTTGTTTACTCAACGCCGGACGGTAGTTTTATTTCAGAATGCGACTGGAGTTACGACGGGAGCAAAATTGCATTGAAAACGAATGATCCTAACGGTTATAGTGTTAAAATTTATGTCATCGACATGTTGGGAAATACAGTGAAAACTGTGCTGGAAAATGTAGCAGGTGCGGCGGGAGGACTTAATTTTTCTGTAGACGGTAACCTTTTACTCTATACCCATGATATTTCCGGTCATCAGGAAGATAATTACAGGCAGCTCAATACACATATCTTCATTTATAATATGCTAACGGATACACACACCGATATTTCTGCGGCAACTGACAAGCCCGATGGAAGCAACGATTTGGATCCCCGATTTTCGCCTAATAATGCTGATGTGATTTTTACCAATACCTCTAATGACGGCATATCAGTAAAAAATATATTAAAAATTATCCTGGAGGATAATTCAAGAACTACCTTATTCCCCGACGCAGAAATGCCAGATTGGGAGTGATGTTTTCAAGGGAGTTGAGGAATTTATTCCTCAACTTTTTTTATTTTACAAAGCAGAGGAAATAACTCTGCTTTTTTAGTTTCCCGACTGATTGGTGGTTAATAAAGATAGGACTTAAGGTGCCTTATGAATGTAACGTGAAAGCTTAATTCCCAGATCAGTCCAAACTATCCTCGGATTTGCATTACGTTCAAGATGATAATCCGCATCAGAAATTTCGGTGAGAATTGCTTCAATATTAGCCCCGTGAATAAACCGGGAAAAACTATCCCATTTAAAACCTCCGGAATCAATCCTCTTGTAAACTAAAGTTTCGTTGCCATAATTCTGAAGTAAGGCAAGACGGAACATTTCAGCGCAGTAATCTAAAAAATTCTTCTGTTTTTCACGGTTCCATGCCGCGATGTTACGCCCCCAAAAAACGATATTCTTCAGAAATTCCGGTTTTTTCTTTACCTGAAATGCCTCGCGAACCCACATTACAAAAAGATCTTCAAATTCTGTATCTGCATTTTCGGAAACCAAAAGTTTCTGCGCGCTGTTCCAGTCACCCTGAGCCTGAAAAACGGTTTCTCTAAGTTTTTCATCTCCAATCTGATGATTGTTTTTAAGAAAAGTCTCGATGTCTTCGTCCTGAATTCTGGGAATTTCTACCAACTGAGTCCGTGAAAGAATAGTTGGTAAAATAAAATCGATATTTTCAGCGGTAAGGATGATTAAGGTATCTTTCGGCGGTTCCTCCAGAAACTTCAGGAATTTGTTGGCAGCAGCAATATTCATTTTGTCTGCCTGCCAAACAATCAGAATTTTGCTGCCGCCTTCGAAACTTTTTAAAGAAAACTTTTTATTCAGTTCATCAACTTCGTCGGCATAAATAGTAAGCTGCTTGTTCTCGGACTCCAGAATTTTAGTCCAGTCCTCATTATTAGCGTACGGATTAGCAAGAATCATTTCCCTGAAATTTTCAAGAAAATTATCGGAGAGTCCGCTGCTTTTTTCTTTAAACACAGGAAAACTGAAATGCAGATCAAGGTGATTCAGATGTTCTACTTTTGATGAAGAATGCAGATTTTCTTTCGCGAAAATTTCTTTTGCAAAAGCCAGTGCAAGCGGAAGTGTACCGTAACCCTCCTTCCCGATGAAAAGTTGTGCGTGTCCTACCCTGTTATCTGAAATGCTCTCTCTGAGGAGTTTTTTAAGATTTTCCTGACCTACAATCTGTTCCCAATTCATTTTTCAAAGATAAAAAAAAATGCCTCACGTAGGTTTTCTAAATGATTTCTATAACATCTACTAAATGATCATTATTCAAAGATTCCGACGAATTCTCCAGACTCAATTTTCATTTGTAATAACAGCAAAGCCCCTTAACAAACTTTAACCAAAGTAAATTTCCTCAATTCAGTATTATTTAAGATATTTGCGCATTATTTTTAAAAATAGAGAATGAAAAGATTTTTTGTATTACCACTCGCAGCAGCGGGATTTTTCCTGAATGCTCAAACGATTGGTAATTCTCCTTACGCTGCCTTCGGAATCGGGGATGTGAAGTATGATAACACAACTGATGTAAATGCGATGGGCGGAATCTCTACAGCTTATATCTGGGATTTCAACAATAATTTTAATTTCGGCAACCCCGCTGCAAATAAAAATTTAGAGCTTACTACGATAAAAGTTGAGGGAACCAACGAAAATAATTTCTTCAAATCAGATTACGACAATTCGAATGTTACCAAACATTCATCTTACCTTTCCAATATTGCTATAGCATTTCCGATTTCACAGAAAGTTAAATTTGGAATGGGTTACCAACCCTACAGCTCCAAAAAATATTCTGTATTAATACAGCAGGATGTGGAAGATTCCGAAGTAAAAACAGCTAATGTTTTTCGGGGTGAAGGAACACTAAGTACTGTTCAGGCAGCGTTGTCTTATCAGATTTCTCCTGAGTTCGGTCTAGGTTTCAGAACCAACTTCTACTTCGGAAATTTATATGATATTAATGAACTTACTTATTCCAACGCCGAGTTGATTAATGGATATGAAACCAAAAACAAGATTAAAACCTTCAATTTCACACTTGGTTCTGCTTATCAGAAAAAATTTGGTACCGACAGAAAGCTTACATTAGGCGCAACCTACACTTTCGGAAACACCGGTGAGATGGAAACTAACTACACGAACAGTACGTATTTTTACACCACAGGAAACCAAAAAGAAAATATAAGTATCATAGACGAGGATTTCAGTACTGATAAAAACCTTATCCCTATGGAGTTTTCATTCGGTGCGGGTTACGGACGTGATGCTAAATGGTTTGTAGGAACTCAACTGGATTATAGAAAAGGGGAAACCATTCAGTTTCTTGGCCAGCCGTTCACGAATCAGAATTCTTACAAAATCGCTGCCGGAGGTTGGTATTTACCTAACTTCAATAACTTCAGGAATTATTTCTCAAGAGTTACTTACCGCTACGGCGCTTATTACGAAAAAGGAAACCTTTCTTTCAACGGAACCAATATCAATCAGTTTGCTTTAACCGGAGGTGTTACCTTGCCTTTCGAAAACCGAAGTGCAGCCAGAATGAGCGGAATCGATCTTGGTTTAGAAATCGGGAAAAGAGGAACGCTGGAAAATAATATGATCCGCCAGAACTTTGTTAACCTGAGAATCGGACTGAATTTTGCCGATAAATGGTTTAACAAACGTCTTTATGATTAAGAAATGAATCTTATCGCTAAAATATTCTATAAAAATATAGCCGCCTTTTTGGGTTGTGCTATATTTTTTGGTTTAATTTCCTGTGATGAAGATTTAACAGCCATTAATAAAAACAACAACACCAACTTTCCCTCTCAGGTCATCAACAATGCCAATATTGTTCAGCGTGATTCGGGAATGGTAAAGCTGCGTGCTACGGCACCGCTTATCGAGAAATACGAATTCATCGACTCACCGTATATCGTTGCAAGAAAAGGTATCAATATTCTTTTCTACGACAAGAAAAAACCTAAAGAACCGGGAAAGATTAATGCCAAATATGCCAAGTTCAATGAAAAAAAGAAATTTTACGAGGCTAAAGGAAATGTAAGAATCACGACGAATGAAAATCAGATGTTCGCGATGCAGTCGGTATTTTGGGACCAGAATAAAAGACTCATTTACACTTCGGATACCGTGTACGTCACCGACAAAGATGGCTCCACACTTGTAGGAGCAAACGGAATGAAAGCCAAAGATGATTTCTCAGAATACACCTTTTACAACAATTCCGGCAACATAAACGCTAAAAAAATCCCCGAAAAAGGAAGATAATTTTCGTAAATTCGAAAAAATCTTTTTTTATGACCTTTCACGCAATCGGGTTGATGTCGGGAACAAGTCTCGACGGACTTGATATTTGTTTTGCCAAATTCCAAAGATTAAATTCCGAATGGAAATTCAGTATTCTTCAGGCTGAGACACTTCCCTATTCTTCTGTATGGGAAGAAAAGCTAAAGAATTCAATTCATTTGAATGCTGAAGATTTATTGGCACTGAATTCTGAATATGGTTTTTATCTCGGTGAAAAAGTAAAAGAATTTATTTCCAGAAATTCTCTCGCTAAAATTGATCTGATTGCATCGCACGGCCACACCGTTTTTCATCAGCCACAACGTCATTTCACGTTACAGATTGGTGATGGCAGGGCCATTAAAATTAGTAATAATATTCCTGTAGCCTACGATTTTCGCAGCCAGGATGTACTCATGGGAGGCAACGGTGCACCGTTGGTTCCGATTGGAGATGAACTTCTTTTTTCGGAATTTGACGCATGCCTGAATATTGGAGGATTCTCGAATATTTCTACGCGAAATAAGGGAAAAAGAATCGCTTTTGATATTTGTCCCGTGAATATTGTTCTTAACCGATACGCATCAACTCTCGGAAAAAAGTATGATGAAAATGGAAATTCTGCCAGAAACGGTAAGGTAAATGAAAAGATCTTAACATCATTAAATTCCCTTGGTTTCTACGCAGAAAATCCTCCAAAATCGCTGGGAATCGAATGGGTAAATCAGAGTATTATTCCGCTGCTCGAAAATGAAACGCCGCAGAATATTCTTGCAACTTTCACCGAACATGCGGCAGACCAAATTGCGCAGATTTTTAATCATTACCAGTTCAAGAACGTTTTATTTACAGGCGGGGGAACGTATAATTCCTATCTAATTGAACGCATTAAAGCCAAGTCAGCAACCGATATTATCATTGCTAGTCGGGAACTTATCGATTTTAAGGAAGCACTGATTTTTGCATTCATGGGTATTTTGAAAATGAATAACGAAATTAATGTACTTTGTTCTGCTACCGGGAGTTCGGCTGACCATTCGTCAGGAATAATCGTTTAAACAGAACTTTAACTTATTAATAAAATATTATGCAGATTGACATCAGAAAACTGGCCATCGAAGATTATGATGAGCTTAAAGAGACTATGCAGAAAGCCTATCCGGCTATGTCGGAAAATATCTGGTCTAAAAAAAGCATACAGAAACTGATCCGCATCTTCCGGGATGGGCAGATTTGCATTACCGTTGACGGAAAAATCGCAGCGGTTGCACTTTCCCTAATCGTGCAGTACGAACTGTATGGAGACGATCACACGTATAAAGAAATTACCGGAAATTATACCTTCAATACCCATTCTGATACCGGAAATGTACTTTATGGAATTGAAGTTTTTGTTGATCCCGAATTCAGAAAGTTAAGACTTGCCCGAAGACTTTATGATGTAAGAAAAGAACTTTGCGAAACCCTGAATTTAAAATCGATAATGGTCGGCGGACGAATCCCCAATTACCACCTGCACAGCGCAGAACTTTCGCCACGCGCATATATACAGAAGGTAAGAAATAAAGAAATCTATGATCCGGTATTGAGTTTTCAGTTGGCGAATAATTTCCTGCCGGTTAGAATTCTTAAAAATTATTTGCCTGAGGATCAACATTCCGAAGAAAATGCAGTGTTGCTGCAGTGGAATAATATCTACTACAGTAAAAAACCGAATACAATGCAGGATTCTGTGATCCGGTTGGGATTGGTTCAGTGGCAGATGCGGCATTTTAAAAACCTTGATGCTTTTTTTGAGCAGGTAGAATTTTTCGTGAATGTAATGGCAGATTACAAATCGGATTTCATCATGTTCCCGGAACTCTTCAACACGCCTCTGTTAGCTCCTTTCAATCATCTTTCAGAAAGGGAAAGTATGTTTAAACTGGCTGAACTGACCGAAGAAATTAAGCTGAAGCTTTCCGAATTTGCAATCGGTTACAATATCAATATAGTTGGCGGAAGTATGCCTCTTGTCGAAAACGGCGAACTCTACAACATCAGTTATTTGCTACACCGTGACGGCAAAATTGATGAACACAGAAAAATTCATATCACACCCAACGAGAAAAAATATTATGGTATGAAAGGCGGTAACGAAATTAAAGTCATCAATACCGATTGCGGAAAAATAGGTTTGGTAATATGCTATGATGTAGAATTCCCTGAATTACCAAGGATTTTAGCTGATCAGGGTATGAAAATCCTTTTCGTTCCTTATCTCACCGATACCCAGAATGCTTATACACGAGTTCGCCACTGCGCAGCTGCAAGAGCGATTGAAAACGAATGTTATGTTGCCATTGCCGGATGTGTCGGGAATTTGCCGGGCGTAAACAATATGGATATTCAATTTGGGCAGGCGGCAGTTTTCACACCTTCAGATTTTGCCTTTCCATCCAATGCGATTAAAGGGGAAGCAACACCGAATACAGAAACAACTTTGATTGTAGATGTGGATCTGAATTTACTGAAAGAACTTCATCACTACGGCGCAGTGCGCACCATGAGCGACCGGCGCAGAGATCTCTATGATACTGTAAATTTCAACAGCGAAACAGAATAAAAAAATCCCGGAACAGATAAGTTCCGGGATTCTTTATGGTAAGAATTTTTATTTTAAAGTTTAAATTCAAGTTTCACGTTAAAGAATCTTCCCGTTAACCGTACAGGAACCGGATAATTATAGCCTGTAGAAACATCATTAACCCATTGGTTAGCTACCGTATTGCTGATGTTGAAAGCATTAAAAATCTGTACTCCTAAAACAAGTTCATTAAAGTTACTCCAGAAACCGCTGTTTACTTTATTGTCTTTCTGATCGATGAAAACTTTAGACAAACCTATATCAACTCTTTTATAAGAAGGTAAAGTTCTCTGGTATTTATATGGCGCTTCAAAATCAGGTTTTCCGTTCGCGTCTAAAGAAATCGGTGTTCCCGAAGGAAGTCCGTTCGCATAAGTCAAAGTAAGATTTACACGCATCGAAGGAAATTTAGGCATATAATCCTGATAGAACATGGAAAATCTGAATCGGGGATCAGTTGGTCTCGGGATATAACCACGGCCTTCGATATTTTCGTAAACGCGCGCATAACTTGCGGAAATCCACGAATCTACACCTGGAACAAATTCACCGAACAATCTTGTATCAAGTCCGTAAGCGTAACCTTCAGAATTATTGGCTCCGGAATAGCGAATTCTTACGTTATCAAGATAATACGGAATCAGGTTATCCATTTTCTTATAGTAAACTTCCGTAGTTAATTTAAAAGGTCTTTCAGCCATTCTGAATTCATAATCGTTGGCTAAAATCACCTGCGTGGAACGCTGCGATTTGATGTTGGAATTAAAGTTGCCGTCAAGATCTTTAATTTCTTTATAGAAAGGCGACTGGTAATAAATTCCTCCCGAAATTTTAAAGAGCATATCCATTTCCCAATCAGGTTTGATGGCAAACTGCGCTCTGGGCGAAATAATGGTTTCATCGTTGAAATCCCAGTGAGATGCACGAACCCCGGCATTTACAAAAACTCTGTTCTGACCCCAGAAAAATTTCTTAGAATATTGAGCATATCCTGAAAGTCTGGTAGGCTGGATATGATTTTCACCTGCAATATGGAAGCGAAGACGTAGTTGAGACGGATCCAGAACCCCCGGATTGGTATAATCTCGCGGAGTGCTGTAACCTAATGAATCTACGAGTTGCCATTCATTGGTGAAATCTTTCAGGTTTTCTTTTTCGAATTTTAAACCTACCTCGAAATCTGTATTTACATCAGGTGAAAAACGTGTTTTTAACTGTGAGCCATAGGTTTTTACCAATAAATCATTTCTTGCGTGATCAATCTGCCCGCCAACATCATAAGAAGTAATTGGCGCTCCGGTTACCGGATCAAAAGTCTGCAGCATATATCCTGAAGCGATGGAGTAATATTCTCTTTCACGGTTTTGGTAAGCGAAATTATCAAGAGTAAAGGTCCATTTTTTATTTGGTTTAAAGTTGACAGACGCGGTGCCCATCATATTTTTATATTGGTCATCTTCCTGCCCGTTGTAAAAAACGCTCAGTTTTAAAGGAGTCTGTAAGCTTCCGAAATCCACTTCCTTTACTTTCGGAACCATTTCGTAATCATTTTTACTCCAGTATCCGATAAACGAAAAGTCCCACTTTTCATTCAGTTTATAATTGATATAAGACTGAAAATCCATGTACTGAGGATTAAAATCAGTATCTTCATTCAAAGTATTCAGTACCAGGTTCGTATTTCTATAACGGCCTGAAAACAGCGCAGAAAGTTTCCTGTTCTTGCTTGCTAAGCCTGTTGAAAGCCTACCGCCTATTAAACTTGCCTCGCCCGCCACTTCAAATTTTGTAGGCTGACGGTAATAAATATTTAATGCAGAAGACATTTTATCACCATATTTTGCCTCGAAACCTCCAGGAGAGAAATTAATTGCCTGAACCATATCAGGGTTGATGATACTCATCCCTTCCTGTAAAGAATTCCGGATTAAAAAAGGCCTGTAAATTTCAATGTCATTAATGTAGATAAGGTTTTCATCATAGTTTCCGCCGCGAACCATATACTGGGAAGATAGTTCCGTGTTTGAGTTTACTGACGGTAAAGTTTTGATCAGTCCTTCAACTCCACCTGAAAGCGATGCAACCTGCTGAGCTTCTTTTGCAGAGATTTCAATAGAAGTTAAATCCGTTACTTTAGGTTTACCTTTTTTCTGGAAAACCACTTCCTGAATTTGGGTTTCTCTTTCAGCATTCACGAACAAAATGTTCACGTTCTGAACTTTCGGAGTAGGTTTAATCGTTTTGCTGAATCCCCTGAAATTTTCCTTCTGTACCGAAAGAGTCTGTTCTTCCGGAGCGAGAGGGATTTTCACAAATCCGTTGTCATCAGTTATAAAATTCTGACTGTTATAGGAGACATTGGCTTGAGAAACAGGAGCACCGTTTTCGTCGAGAACTTTAAGATTAATTTGCGAAAAAACAAAAAGCGGCGAGAATACCAGGAGTAGAAGTATTTTTTTCAATGCGGTGAATTTAGATTTTAAAGATAACAAAAATTAGAGGATGGCCTGTCGTACGCGGGTTAATTTTTGAAGCAGATCTTCCAGTTTATCAAGTTGAAGCATATTGGCTCCATCAGAAAGCGCACAGCTTGGATCCGGATGAGTTTCTATGAAAAGTCCATCTGCACCTACGGCAATTCCCGCTTTTGCAATGGTTTCAATAAGTTCCGGTCTTCCGCCTGTAACCCCCGAATTTTGATTGGGTTGCTGAAGCGAATGCGTAACATCTAAAATTACGGGTGCATATGCTCTCATGGTAGGAATTCCACGGAAATCAACGACCAAATCGGTATAACCAAAAGAATTTCCACGTTCGATAATGGCCGTTTTTGGATTGCCTGAATCTGTAACCTTCTGTACCGCGAACTGCATGGATTCCGGGGAGAGAAACTGGCCTTTTTTCAGCGTAACACATTTATTGGTTTTTGCTGCAGCAATAAGCAAGTCGGTTTGGCGTACCAAAAAAGCCGGAATCTGTAGAACATCTACATAATTTGCAGCCAAAGCCGCATGTTCGTTTTCGTGAATATCTGTTGTTGTTGGAATATTGAAAGTCTCGCCTACTTTCTTCAGGATTTCCAGAGATTTTTCTTCACCAATCGTGGTGAAAGAATCTACACGGCTGCGGTTTGCTTTTTTGAAACTTCCTTTGAAGATATAAGGGATTTCATATTTATTGGTAAGTTCTACTACTTTTTCAGCGATTCTCAGCGCCATATCTTCACCTTCGATAATGCACGGACCGGCGATAAGGAAGAAATTTTTCGAGTCTTTATGATGAATATTATCTAAGTACTGAATCATAATATAGTTTTCTAATTTATTATAAGTACAAAAATACGGTTTTTCTGACAGAAAAGCGACCGGAACTGCTTTGCGCCATTCTTATTTTTTCTGCTCCTTCAGTGCCTTTTCGAATTTATCGACGTGAACTTTATACTGGTCCTGCCCGATTTCTTTTTTGTAAATATCAATCCACTTTTCAGCATTTTCTAAGTCGGGAGCGTTATAAAATTTAGAAATCTGATTGATAATACTTTCGCTCTTATAACTGGCAGTTTTAAAGTGTTTAAAATTTGCGGTCAAATAGTCGGCGGCTTCTGAAAATTTATTCTGGTTAAGCATCGCGTAATGTTTTTCCTTAATGAAAAGTTCATTACTGAATCCGTTTTTTGCTGCTTCGGTAACGGTTTCTTCACCTTGAGCAAATTTTCCCAGAGCGTTGTACGCGTAGGCAAGTTCGAAATAAAATTTTTCAGATTTAAAACCGCTTTCTTTTAATTTTTCCAGGCCTTTCAGTGCTAAAGCCGATGCACCGCCGCCATTCATAAAACTGTATTTATCAACCAATACATCGTTTTCAGGTCTTTTGGATTTGTAATGTTGAAGAAACGATGCAGTTTCCGGCAGTTTGAACCCGGTAACCTGCTGGTCAGAAAGTGCAGCGACCTGTAAACCTAAATTCTGCCATCTCGCAATGATATTGGTTTCCGCCGGTTTGTAGACAAGTTTTCCATTCTCGGGCACCAGTGTCCCGAACAGCTTAAAAGTGTAACCTGCATTCTCGTCAAAGTATGGCAGGCCCACATTGAGAAATTTATCAGTAGCCTTTGGTGGCAGAATAACGAGCCGGTTTTCAGCATTGACAAACGCTGTATTAAAATTGAATTCTTTTGGAACCTGAATTTGTGTATGTCCTAGAAAAAATGAAAAAAAACCAAAGAGAACAAGTAGTTTTTTCATGATAATTTATTTAAGTTTAATAAATATTTTATCAAAGGTATTGATATTTCGGGAGGAGATTTTATCTTTTAACTGCTTTTTTCCTAAAATTTTTCCGAAGCTGGAATCCAGCGTACTTCCTTTGGGAACCTGCCAGTAAAAGGTGTTTGCAACAATTTCAGCTCTTTCTTTTTCTGCTTTTTTTGCATTTGTAAATTCTTCGAGCAGAATATTTTCCGAACCTTCTGTTCCCACAAAAACATAGATATGCAGATCATCAGCCTTGCTGAATGGATTATTGTTTAGAATTTCAGCTATTTCATCCTGGTTTTTCAGAAAAAGAAAAGCCTCATATTCGAAATAATGCGACATCGCTTTCTCTAAAATTTTCTTCAGTTCCGAAGGTTTTTTATCCGACGAAAACAAAATGTTTCCTGATGCAAGAACGGTAGAAACATCTTTCATTCCGGCATCAGAAAACACTTTAATGACTTCTGCCATCTTCAAGGAAGTACCGTTAACATTCACTCCGCGAAGAAAAGCACAGTATTTCATGGGTATATTTTATTGCGTAGCCTTCATGATCGCATTGGTAATCTGAGCCTCTTTCTCTTTGGAATACGTTGAATCATACGGGTTCATCACATCAAATAAATAAGTGTAAAACGGAGTAATTACCTGTACTTTTTCAGATTCTCTAAAGGCTTTTTCCTTGCCCATGGTCTGTAGATTCTTCACGAAACTGTTGAAGCGTTTATCCACCGTTTCAATGGATTTTAAAAGATACTGGTAGCCTTTTTCGTTTTGTCCCAATTTATTGTATGCATCTGAAACTGCTCCCACAACCAGAGAATATTCCATTGGTTTTGTGCGCATCTGTTTTCCTACAAATCGCTGCTCATAAGCTGAAAGACTGCTATAATAATCATACTCCTCGAAGATTCCTTTTTTCAGCTCTTCAGCCAGTTTCAGACCTTTCTGCTCCTGACCTGAAACGATATATCCGTAAACCATTGAACTCAGTGAACGGGGATCATTGTATTTTTCAACAGGAATTTCTCGGGAAGCCATATCAAGCATTTCCAAAGCTTTATTTTTCTGTCCCGAAAGTGCCAAAGCTTCGGCTGCGCGGCTTGCAGAACTTCTGTAGCTTACAATATTCTGTGTGCAGGTTTCATCAAAATGAACGCTTAAATCCTTGAAATTTCCCCAACGGTAATTTTTAACGATGTTGTATAGTGAATTAGCATCTACTCTACCCATTTCACCATCTTCACGTTCCGGAGTATTGATTGGAACAAGACGGTAACTGAAACCATCAAACTGTAGATAATTACCAAGATAGAAGATGTTTTCCGGATCGTAAATTCCGCCTGTGGAGAAATTAATCGGTCTGTTCCAGTCGAAATTGGCAAGAATATCAAGCAGGATCAAATTGTTTTTGAACATACTGTTGCTCTTGTATTCGATGGTGATTTTATCGACTGCCAGCGCGGCATCTTTCGCTTCAATAGTTCCTGATTTCACTGCATTGGCTTTGTTTACCGGCAAAATAAATTTAGAAACGGGAAGGAAATTAAATTTCTCATATTTCGCTTCACCGAAAAGCATCTTCAGGATTTCGTCTTTATCTTCTGATTTTACTTTAATGAAATCTACCGCTTCTTTCATTGTCATAGAATCCTGAGTCATAAACTTTCTGAATCCTGCAAAAGCTGTTTCCGGAGCACCCTGATCTTTCAGGTTGGCAAAGACGTTTTTCCAGTCTTCCGGACTCATAAGGTAAACCTGATCGTTGGTCCCGTCGCGGTAATCCTCATGGTTAAGGACAGACGGTACAGGCATTGAATTATAGGTTCTTCTCTTTACCTGATCGATATTCCACGGTGTCGAAAGCAAGGTGAAATTCACCACTTTTACGTCATCACGCATGCCCGAAGTTTCCTGCATTCCCCAAATCGGATACGTATCATTATCGCCATAAACAAAAAGAATATCATTTTTCGGAAGCGATTTCAATGTCGAATACGCGTAATCATAAGCCGCGCTTCTGCCGCTTCTGTCGTGTACATTATAGTTCTGGAATCCCATCATGAAAGGAATTCCCATCAATACAATTCCTGCCACAACATTTACTGCATTGGATTTTACTTTTTCCTGAATGAACCAAAGTATTGCAGCTGCACCCAAACCTATCCATACCGAAAAGGCAAAGAATGAGGCAACCATCGCGTAATCTCGTTCCCGAACTTCAAAGGGCTTAACGCCGGTATAGAAAATAATTCCGACACTTGTGATTACAAATAGTGAAAGGATTGCGTAAAACCTGCCAAAATCGCGGTTCAGCTGGAAGAAGAAACCAATCAAACCCAATAAAAGTGGTAAAAAGAAAAAGGCTACTGTACTTTCGTTTTTGAATTTTGCGGGCATTTTACTTTGGTCGCCCCACATGGCATTATCTACAAAAGGAATACCTGAAATCCAGTTTCCTCGGTTGTTTTCCATGTGTCCTTCCAGATCATTCTGTCTTCCAACAAAATTCCACATCAGATATCTTACAAAATAGTATCCGTTTTGAAAAGTGAAGAAATAATCTAAATTCTGCGATAAGGAAGGCTTCTGAACATTGATTAAATTATAAGGTTTTACCTTGAGGTAATCTTCAACTTTTATACTTCCCTCTTCATATTTCTGGCGTAATTCCTCGAAAATCTGTTTTGCTTCAGGACTGTCGGCAACGTCTTCATTGGCGTAGTTAAATGAAAAATCCGGTGCGCCATACATCGATATATAGTTGGCCATCACGGCTTGATCTTCATTAAACATTCTCGGCATAAACCCAACGTGATCCTTGCTGTAAATATAATTATAACGCTCGCCTACTTTACGGTAGGTGCCGGTTGGCTCATCTTTTTCGTAAACATCGCCAGTTTTTTCGGTTTTGTAGCTTCCGTCGTCATTTTTCTGGATTCCGTTTGCATCCAGATATGCTGTGTAATTCTGCCCATAAGAAGTTGGCCAGTCACCATATTGCTCGCGGTTATAGTAATCGAGCATTCCAATGGCGTTATCTGGATTATTAAGGTTCATGGGAGGATTTGCAATCGCACGGATCGGGATTACCATCCAGCATGAGAAACCAATCATCATGTAAACTACCGATAAAGCAACGGTTTGATAAATGCTCTTCCTTGATTTTTTAGCATAATTAATAGCAAAATAGCAGAAAGCAATCAGCAAAATAAACGCGATAATGGTTCCGGAATGAAAAGGAAGGCCAATTCCATTTACAGCAAAAATTTCCATTTTACCGAAAAGCGTCATTATTAACGGGAAAATTCCTTTAAATACAATTCCCAGAATGACTAAAGTGAATACGTTTGCCCAAAGAAAACTTTTCCAGGTAAACGTATAATTTCTTGCGTAATAAATTAAACATACCGCCGGAATGGCAAGCATGCCCATCATGTGAACTCCTACAGAAAGACCGGTTACGAAGAAAATTAAAATAATCCATCGTTCGTTATCAGAATCATGATATTCGTTTTCCCATTTGGTAATTAGCCAAAGTAGAAGCGCAATAAATAAGGTTGCCATTGAATAAACCTCGCCCTCCACCGCAGAAAACCAAAATGTATCAGAAAAAGTGAAACAAAAAGCTCCTATCGCCCCCGCAAATAATATTGAGATTTCCTGGTGTTTGGTAATTTCATCAAAATCTTTATTCAGAAGCCTGCGCACCAAATGCGTGATGATCCAGAACAGGAACAAAATAGTGAACGCACTGAAAAGCGCTGACATTGCATTAATAACGATCGAATAATTCTCACCATTACCAAAAGCAAACATCGCTGCAACAGCTCCTACCAGCTGAAAAAGCGCAGCACCGGGAGCATGGGTAACCTCGAGTTTTGTAGCAGAAGCAATATATTCTCCCGTGTCCCAAAAACTGAAATTATGCTCTATGGTTGATAAATAAGTGATGAAAGCAATAGCAAAGATAACCCATCCTAAAATGGTATTCCACTGTTTAAAAGACCAGTTTTTCATAAATAATATTCAATGTTGCGAAAATAAGGTTTTTCTTTAATTATATAAGTACTTTAACAAAGTTTAAATAAGACTCCCTTAATCCAGAATATATTTATCATCATTGTATTATGCTGTAAATCAGAAAAAAATTTATAAATTGTTGTATTATTTATTTTTTAGTATTTTTGCACTCGGTTTTATAGAGAAAAAATGACGAAAAATGACTAATGTTCACGATAATATTCTTGGCTTAATTGGCAACACCCCTTTGGTAAAACTCAATACAGTTACCAAAGATATTCCTGCAACAGTTTATGCTAAACTAGAGTCTTATAATCCCGGCCATTCTACCAAGGACAGAATTGCAGTTCACATCATCGAAGCTGCCGAAAGAAAAGGCCTTATAAAACCTGGCTCAACCATTGTAGAAACTACATCCGGCAACACAGGATTTTCTATTGCAATGGTTTGTATCATTAAAGGTTACAAATGTATTCTTGCTGTAAGCAACAAAACGAAGAAGGAAAAAATCGCTTATCTGAAAGCTTTGGGCGCTACTGTTTATATCTGCCCAGCTAATGTAGCCGCTGATGATCCGAGATCATATTATGAAGTTGCGAAGAGAATCGCTTCAGAAACTCCGGATTCTATCTATATCAATCAATATTTTAACGAACTGAATATTGATGCACATTATCAAACCACAGGACCTGAAATCTGGGAACAGACAGAAGGGAAAATTACGCATCTTATTGCATGTACAGGAACCGGCGGAACGTTATCAGGTTCGGCTAAATTTCTAAAAGAAAAAAATCCTAATATTAAAGTTATAGGTGTTGACGCGTCCGGCTCTATCCTGAAAGGTTTCCATGAAACAGGAAAAATCAATGAAGACGAAATTCACCCTTACCAAATTGAAGGAATGGGCAAAAATTTAATTCCTGCAGCATTATTATTCGACAAAGTAGATGAATTCGTACGCGTAAATGACGAAATGTCCGCTTACCGAACCCGCGAAATTGCTCTGAAAGAAGCCATTATGGGAGGTTATACCACAGGCGCTGTTACGCAGGGTCTTATACAGTACGCCGGCTCCCATGAATTTTCAGCGGATGATGTTGTGGTAGCTATTTACCCCGATCACGGTTCCCGATATATCACTAAGGTTTACAGTGATAAATGGATGGAGGAACAGGGATTCATCAACAATTGTGTTCACAATTACGACGAAGTTTTCAAAACTGAAATAATCAAGTAATAAACTGTGAAATATATCACATAAACCTTTTTGTAGCTTACAAAAAGGTTCTTTTTGTTCAAATTTTGTTAACTTTGTTCTCTATATAAAAATTAAAAAATCTTATAAAATAATGACAGATATTTTTGATCGGTTACGCCAGAATCCAGGACCACTCGGGCAGTTTGCAGATTATGCAGAAGGATATTTCGTTTTCCCTAAACTTGAAGGACCTATCGGCCCCCGAATGAGATTTCAGGGCAGAGAAGTTGTTTTCTGGAGTGCTAACGATTATTTAGGGTTGTGTAATCATCCCGAAGTTTTAGAGGCTGATGCAAAAGCAGCTGCTGAATTCGGAATGTTCTACCCTATGGGCGCAAGAGCGATGTCCGGTGAAACTGCTCAACACCAGCAATTGGAGAAGGAATTGGCAGAATTTGTTGGTAAAGAATCAGCTTATCTTTTGAATTTCGGTTATCAGGGAATGGTTTCTACCATCGACGCTTTGGTAGGCCGTCATGACGTCATTGTGTACGATGCAGATTCGCATGCGTGTATCGTGGATGGAGTCCGCCTTCATATGGGTAAAAGTTTCACGTACAAACATAACGATATTGCGAGTTTAGAAAAGAACCTTGCAAGAGCTACCAAAGTTGCTGAAGAGCAAGGCGGCGGTATTCTTGTGATTACTGAAGGTGTTTTCGGGATGCGCGGAATGCAGGGGAAAATTAAAGAAATCTGTGCCCTAAAATCGAAGTTCAATTTCAGACTTTTGGTCGATGATGCTCATGGTTTTGGAACATTAGGGAAAACCGGTGCCGGCGCTGGTGAAGAACAGGGTTGCCAGGATCAGATCGATGTTTACTTTTCAACCTTCGCGAAATCAATGGCCGGCTTTGGTGCATTTATCGCAGGTGATGCAGATATCATCAGAATTTTAAAATACAATTTGCGTTCTCAGGTTTTCGCAAAATCTTTAACAATGCCAATGGTAATCGGAGGTTTGAAAAGATTGGATTTGCTTCGATCAAGACCGGAAATCAAAGCAAAACTTTGGGAAAACGTAAATAGGCTCCAGAATGGGTTGATAGAAAGAGGATTCAATATTGGCGGTACAGATACCTGTGTAACTCCTGTAATGATGCAGGGTTCTACTGTTGAAGCTACTTTACTGGTAAAAGATCTGAGAGAAAATTACGGTATATTTACTTCAGTTGTAATCTATCCGGTAATACCGAAAGGGATGATCTTATTGCGATTAATTCCTACTGCATCTCATACGGACGCAGAAATTAATGAAACCCTGGATGCATTTGATGCCATTCACGATAAACTTACCTCAGGTTTCTACAAGGAGCAGGAGCAGAAATTACTTGAAGAAAAAGGTTTATCCTTTAAATCAACATAGAATTTTTCAGTATTTATATTTTACTATATACCGCTTGAAAAATTCAGGCGGTTTTTTATTACCCCACTGTGAAGTTTAAAAAACACCATTAACAAAATTTTTATAAAAATAACAAGATGAAACAGATTTTAATCACCAAACAGGATTTCACCCGAATACACAAATCAATTAGCGATGCCAAACAAAACAGCAGTATCAAAAAAGACGAAGCAGAAAAGCTGCTGAAAGAATTGCATTCTGCGAAAGTAGTCCCTTCAGAGGAAATTCCGTCCGATGTGGTGACGATGAATTCCATCGTGAAGTTTCACTTTGAAAATAACCAGAAAGAAATGCAGTTTCAGATCGTTTATCCGGCTCAGGCAGATTTTAAAAACGGTAAAGTTTCCATCTTTTCCCCTGTTGCGGCAGCCTTGATCGGCTATGGAGTGAATGATGAAATCGACTGGATTGTTCCTTCCGGAACCACAAAAATTATCATCGACGAGATCATTTATCAGCCCGAAGCAGCCGGAGATTTTGATCTGTAATCATCACAAAGCATATTTGAAGAGAGCCGTTGGATCTGATACCAACGGTTTTTTAATGATTACAAGCGACAGTATCTGAAAGATTTAAAATAAATTTGCAAAAACATTCCTTTGAAAGACCTTCTGCTCATCACGCCACCTTTTACACAACTCAATACTCCCTATCCCGCAACGGCTTACCTTAAGGGTTTCCTAAACTCCAAAGAGATTCCGAGCTTTCAGATGGATTTAGGAATTGAAGTAATTTTAAAAGTTTTTTCACGTGAAGGGCTACAGAATCTATTCAGTACGGAACCAGATCTTGCAAGATACTCAGCAAACGCGCAAAGAATATGGACTTTAAAACAAGAATACATCAAAACGATCGATCAAGTTATTCTTTTTCTTCAGGGACAAAACCCAACATTGGCGCGACAGGTCTGCAGCATGAATTTTTTACCCGAAGCATCCCGCTTCAACACGATAGATGATCTGGAATTTGCTTTCGGAAACATGGGTTTGCAGGATAAGGCAAAACATCTTTGCACTCTTTATTTAGAAGATATTTCAGACTTTATTGTTGAATGTATTGATGAAGATTTCGGGTTCAGCAGATATGCAGAACGCCTTGGCAGAAGTGCGAATTCCTTTGATGAGTTATATCTGAAACTGGCAGGATCCAATACTTTCATTGATGAAATTACGCTGAGCATTCTTCAGGAAAAATTGGAGTCGGTACAACCAAAACTTTTATGTTTTTCGGTCCCTTTTCCGGGAAATTTATATTCCGCTTTCCGTTGCGCAAAATTTATTAAACAAAATTTTCCTACAGTTAAAGTCGCGATGGGAGGCGGTTTTCCGAATACTGAATTAAGAGAGCTTAAAGATCCACGAGTTTTCGAGTTCTTCGATTATATCACTTTAGATGATGGCGAACTCCCGGTTGAGCTTCTGCATAAAAACCTTGAGAATGTCGACAACACTGAATTTAAGAGAACCTTTCTGTTGGACAATGGCGAAGTAATCTATCAAAATAATTCCCTTAAAACAGACTATAAACAGTCTGAAATTGGCACTCCCGACTATTCCGATTTGCCGCTGCAACACTATATTTCCGTGATAGAAATCGCGAATCCTATGCACAGTTTATGGAGCGACGGAAGATGGAACAAACTTACTATGGCCCACGGCTGTTATTGGGGGAAATGCACGTTCTGCGACATTTCTCTTGATTATATCAGATTATACGAACCTGTATCGGCAAAGATACTGGTAGACCGGATGCAGGAATTAATTACGAAAACGGGTGAAACGGGATTTCATTTTGTAGACGAAGCCGCTCCACCAGCGCTTATGCGGGAAGTTGCGCTCGAAATCCTTCGCCGAAATTTAGTTGTTACGTGGTGGACTAATATCAGATTCGAAAAAAGTTTCAGCAGAGATTTATGTTATCTGTTGAAACTTTCAGGATGCGTAGCAGTTTCAGGTGGTCTGGAAGTTGCCAGCGACCGCCTTCTCAAACTTATTGACAAAGGAGTTTCTGTAGAGCAGGTTGCGAAAGTAACCAGGAATTTTACCGAAGCAGGGATTATGGTTCACTCCTATTTAATGTATGGTTTTCCTACACAAACGGTTCAGGAAACTGTGGATTCACTGGAAATGGTGCGCCAGCTTTTTGAAATGGGAATTCTGCAGAGCGGTTTCTGGCATCAGTTTTCAATGACTGCACACTCGCCTATCGGAATCAGTCCCGAAGAATTCGGTGTAAAACCTGAAAAGAGAGAGATTCGGTTTGCCAATAACGATATTGATTTTATTGATGAAACTGGAATTGATCACAGTAAATTTGGATTCGGATTAAAAAAATCGCTTTTTAATTACATGCACGGAATCAATTTCGAAATGCCGCTTCAGGATTGGTTCGATTTTAAAATCCCAAATACAAACATTCATCCGGATTACATTCATGACTGTTTGTTGGTTGAGGATGATTTTAAATTCAAAGGGAATTCAAAAATTATTTTTCTGGCCAAAAATCCCGTTGTGGAAAATTTTGTGAAAAGCAAAAAAGGAAACTCCTGGAACGTCTCGCAGCTCACCTTCCATTTGAATACCAATATCGTAAAGATTGAGCTTGATCAGGAAAAAGCACAATGGCTTTTAAATATTATTCAGGAAAATCCAATTGAAAAACCGCAGAAAACTACACTTCTGCAACTGAAAAATAATTTTGAGGAGTCATTCGATGATTTTGAACTGTTCTGGTTTTCAAAACCGGTGCAGCAGCTCAGAGAAAACGGCATTATTCTGAGTCTTTAGCCTTAATCTAAACTAAAAAATAAAAAATCCCGCTCTTTTAAAAAACGGGATTTTTATGATGATTAAAGTTAAATTATTCTGCGAGAATAATTCCTTTATTGTTGCTGAATTCGATTACTCCACTTTTCACAGGGAAAGAAAATACGCTTTCTTTTTCGTTCTCTTTCGTGAAATGCTTTTCGTATTTTTCATCAATATCATTGGTAAAAACTCTTACTTTTCCACCGATTAATGAAGCTACGATTGCGGCGTGATCTTTCATGATATGGAAGTCGCCATTTTTTCCGGGAAGTAAAACTGATTTTACATCGCCTTCAAAAACTACAAATTCCGGGGTTAGTATCTTTATATTCATTATAAATTGCTTTTGGCTTTTGGCTAATCGCTATGGGCAATAAGCCATAAGCTGTTTATGCGTTTTCCGCTAACATTTTCTCACCAGCTTCAATCGCTTCTTCGATAGTTCCTTTAAGGTTGAAAGCAGCTTCTGGCAAATGATCTAATTCACCGTCAATGATCATGTTGAATCCTTTGATGGTATCTTTAATATCAACCAATGCACCTTTCAGTCCTGTAAACTGTTCTGCAACGTGGAAAGGCTGAGAAAGGAAACGCTGTACTTTTCTTGCACGGTAAACTGAAAGTTTATCATCTTCTGAAAGTTCTTCCATACCAAGAATCGCGATGATATCCTGTAATGCTTTGTATTTCTGAAGGATTTCTTTTACTCTCTGTGCACAGTCATAATGCTCATCACCTAAGATTTCAGGAGTAAGGATTCTTGAAGTTGAAGCCAATGGATCAACCGCAGGATAAATACCTAATGAAGCAATTTTTCTGTCCAATACTGTAGTTGCATCCAAGTGAGCAAATGTAGTAGCCGGAGCTGGATCCGTTAAATCATCCGCAGGTACGTAGATCGCCTGTACTGAAGTAATGGAACCGTTTTTAGTTGAAGTAATTCTTTCCTGCATCGCACCCATTTCAGATGCCAAAGTTGGCTGGTAACCTACCGCTGATGGCATACGCCCAAGAAGTGCAGATACCTCAGAACCTGCCTGAGTAAAACGGAAGATGTTATCAACGAAGAAAAGTACATCTCTTCCTTGTCCCTGTCCGTCACCATCACGGAAGTTTTCCGCAATTGTAAGACCTGAAAGTGCAACACGTGCTCTTGCTCCAGGCGGCTCGTTCATTTGTCCGAAAACGAAAGTACATTTAGAGTCTTTCATTTCTTCCAGATCAACTTTAGATAAATCCCATCCTCCATTTTCCATAGAGTGCATGAATTCGTCGCCATATTTAATAATGCCTGATTCAAGCATTTCTCTTAAAAGGTCATTTCCTTCTCTTGTTCTTTCGCCTACTCCGGCGAAAACTGAAAGTCCACCGTGGCCTTTCGCAATATTGTTAATCAATTCCTGGATCAATACTGTTTTACCAACACCTGCACCACCGAACAAACCAATTTTTCCACCTTTTGAATAAGGTTCTACTAAATCGATTACTTTAATTCCTGTAAACAGTACTTCTGCTGAAGTAGAAAGCTGATCGAATTTCGGAGCCTCACGGTGAATCGGTAAACCGTTTTCTTTGGAAACTTCAGAAATCCCGTCGATAGCATCTCCAACTACATTAAACAGTCGGCCATATACGGCATCTCCTGTAGGCATGGTGATTTGTCTTCCTTGCGAAATAACTTCCTGCCCTCTTTGCAGACCATCAGTTGCATCCATTGCGATACATCTTACAGTGTCTTCACCAATATGTTGTTCTACTTCCAGAATTACTTTATTACCATCCGCCTTCAAAATTTCCAGTGCATCATAGATCTTCGGAAGTTCCGCAGCATCTGCGAATACTACATCGAGTACAGGACCGATAATTTGAGAGATTTTTCCTTTAATTTGGTTTGCCATTGCTAATTTTTTTCTTGAGTGCAAATATAATGAAAGTTCCCAATTCTGCAATTGCTTTAAAAGAAGATTTTTATCATATTTGCAGCATCAAAATTTCTTCTTTTGAAAATCATCAAAAACCTTCACGATTATCACGAAAAAACGCCTTTGGCACTTTCCATCGGAATGTTTGACGGGGTTCACCGCGGGCATCAGACCATCATCAAAAATCTGAATTCCGCAGCTGCACACAAAGGTTTAGAGTCAGCGATTCTCACATTCTGGCCACATCCCAGAACAGTTTTCAGTCCGAATGATGATTTAAAACTTTTGAATACAATTGAAGAAAAAACCTATCTGCTCGAAAAAAATGGTGTACAGCATCTTTTTCTGAAAGAATTTAATGAAGAATTCAGGAATTTAACCGGCGAAGAATTTGTCAAACAGATTCTGGTTGAGAAACTGAACGTAAGGCACTTAATTATCGGCCACGATCATACTTTTGGGAAAAACCGGAGTGGTGATTTTAAGCTGCTCCAGAAAATGGGTCCCGATTTTGGATTTGAAGTTGAGCAGGTTGAAGCGGTAGATTTTCTGGACACCCACATCAGCTCTACTCAGGTAAGAAATGCACTGACGAATGCTGATATCAATGCAGCCAATGAAATGCTTGGCTACCATTATTCAGTTTCCGGAGAAGTGATTCATGGCAAGAAACTGGGCAGAACAATCGGCTATCCCACTGCAAATATTTTGGTCAATCGGATGAAGATTTTACCTAAAAACGGGGCTTATATTGTTGATGTTTTTAGTGAAGAACAACAATTTAAAGGGATGCTGAGTATCGGCACCAATCCTACGGTCGAAGGAAAATCACTTTCTGTGGAAGTGTATATCCTGGATTTTGACAGTGATATTTATGACAAAAAAATTTCAGTGAATTTCCGTGAATTCCTTCATAATGAAATCAAATTCGAAAGTCTGGAAAAACTTATTGAAAGACTGGATGAAGACAAAAGACTTACTGAAAACTTTCAGTTTTAATTAAATCATAACAAATTTAAAACCTCTTCCCTCTTCTTTTTAGTCAAGGAATTTAAGATTAAATCATAAGAAGAATCGATTAATTTCATAATTAAATCGCGTTTCAAACCATCGCATTCCACCGAATTCCAGTGGGTTTTGTTCATATGATAAGCGCCGGTAATCTGGGGATGTTTTTCCCGCAGTTCGGCACTCCATTCAGGATCTGTTTTTACTGCGATACTTAAAGGCTGTTTTTCAAGAGACATCAGTAAAAACATCTTTCCTCCCACTTTCATCACCAATGTTTCTTTATCGAAGGGAAAAGTTTCTTCTACCCCTTTTTTGGCGAGACAGTAATCCAGAATTTCGTTGGCATCCATATTTTATATAATGAGAGGGGTGTACAGTTCAGACTTTCAAACAAATTTAGTAATTTTAAAGATGCGAAAATTGTTCGTTTGAGATTACTTACCGCTAATATTTATAGATATGAAAGCACTTGTTATTGGCGCAACCGGCGCAACGGGAAAAGATTTGGTTAATCAACTACTGAATGATAAGGATTATGAAGAGGTAAATATCTTTGTGCGCAAACCCGTGTCCCTAGATAATCCTAAACTCAAAACGCATATCGTCGATTTCGAAAAACCTGAAGAATGGAAAGATCTGGTGAAAGGAGACGTCGCTTTTTCCTGCCTGGGAACTACGCTGAAAGCTGCAGGAAGCAAAGAAGCGCAGAGAAAAGTAGATTATGACTACCAGTATAATTTTGCAAAAACTGCGAAAGAAAATAGTGTGGATGATTATATCCTGGTTTCATCGTACGGCGCAAATCCCAATTCAAAAATTTTCTATTCGCGGATGAAAGGTGAACTGGAGCACAGCATCAAAGCATTACATTTTAACAAATTAATGATTTTCCAGCCCGGAATGCTCGACAGAAAAAATTCCGAAAGAACCGGGGAAGTTTTGGGCGGAAAAATCATCCGTTTTGCCAACAAATTCGGTGTGTTTACCCAACAAAAACCTTTACCTACGGATATTTTGGCGAAGGCAATGATCAATTCTTCGAAGATTAAGTCTTATGGTTACTCTAAGATAAAACTGGGTAATATTTTTGCTTTTGCCGAAAAAAGCCACGATTAGAAAATGAAAAAAGCCCTGAAAATTCAGGGCTTTTTAATATATTTTTTTTGAAAGTTACACTTTCATAATCTCTGCTTCTTTCACTTTCAAGTGTTCATCGCACATTTTCACATACTTGTCTGTTACTACCTGAATTTTTTCCTCTGCATCTTTAATAAGGTCTTCGGAAACTCCGTCTAATTTTTTCAGTTCCTTCATCCCATCCTGCCGCGCGTTGCGGACGGTTATTTTTGTGGATTCCGTCTCAGATTTTGCATGTTTTGCAAGTTCACGTCTTCTTTCTTCAGTTAATGGTGGTACATTGAGGATAATATTTTCCCCATTGTTCATTGGCGCGAACCCCAGGTTTGAATTGATAATCGCCTTTTCGATCGCTCCAATTGCTGTTCGGTCCCACGGCTGTATGGAAATCGTCATCGCATCGGGAACCATCACATTGGCAACTTGGTTAATGGGCGTTGGTGCACCGTAATATTCAACCATTACGTCCTGAACCATTGTTGTAGATGCCCGTCCGGCTCTGATTTTCTGAAAAGCGTGATCCAAATGCTTCATGGCTGCATCCATTTCCTGCTTCACCATATCAATAATCATTTCTAAATCTTCCATAGCGTTTTGTTTTCCGGTTTAATTCAGGACTTTCTAGAATCATCATTCACGAAATGGCCTGCAGTAAATTATTTGAATTGATTTATATATTAACTAAGGTACCAATATTATCTCCTTCTACGATTTTAAGAAGGTTTCCCTCTTTATTCATATCGAAAACAATGATGGGGAGTTTGTTTTCGTGGCTCAGTGTGAAGGCAGTCATATCCATCACTTTCAGACCTTTTTCGTATACTTCATCAAAGGTGAGGGAATTGAATTTTACAGCATTTTCGTTTTTTTCGGGATCTGAATCGTAAATTCCGTCGACTCTTGTTCCCTTTAGAATTACATCAGCGCCAATTTCAATCGCTCTCAGCGTTGCTGCAGTGTCGGTTGTAAAGTATGGATTTCCTGTACCCGCACCGAAAATTACCACTCTTCCCTTTTCCAGATGTCTGGTTGCTTTTCTTTTGATAAAAGGTTCTGCCACTTTATCCATTTCAATCGCGGACTGTAGTCTGGTGTAAATTCCGGCATCTTCAAGTGCGCCCTGTAGCGCCATCCCGTTAATTACGGTTGCCAGCATTCCCATATAATCGCCCTGAACACGGTCCATACCGGTTGCAGCTCCTGCTAAACCACGGAAGATGTTTCCACCACCGATTACAATGGCAACTTCGCAGCCTTTATCTACCACTTTTTTTATTTCCGCAGCATATTCTTTCAGCCGGTCATTATCGATTCCGTACTGTCGGTTTCCCATTAAAGCTTCACCGCTAAGTTTAAGCAGAATTCTTTTATATTTCATTTTTTATCTTTTATCTCTATTTTTGCTCTGCAAATATAATGAAACGCAAATAATCTCGTTAATAGAATTATATTTACAGAGAAAAATTTTTGATAATTTTTTAAAAAAATTATTTTTGCAAACATAAATACAAATTTGAAAAAAACTGCTTCTGTTTCGCTTCTGTTATTCACTACCCTTTTGTTAGCCCAGGAAGGGACAAATGTTTACCCTTTCCTTAATATTCCGGTATCAGCGCGGCAGGCCGCTCTGGGAGGTGATGCGGTCTCTGTGCGGGATTACGATGTAAGTTTTGCCGGGGTAAACCCTGGTCTTATGAATCTGGAGCAGGATGAAATGATTTCTCTTAATTATGCCTCCTATCTTTCCGACTCAAAATACGGAACTATCAGTTATGTAAAAGATTTGGAAGAAGGCCATTTGGTAAGTCTGAATGCTCGGTATATGGATTACGGAAAAATACCCAGAACAGACGAAAGCGCAGTTATTGACGGCGAATTTGGTGCCATGGATGCCTCAATTGGACTTGGCTACGCTTATCAGTTTGATGAAGACTGGACCATCGGCGGAAGTGCAAATTTTGTCTCTTCAAGAATAGATAATTATACCTCGATGGCAGTTGTTGGCAATGCCGGTGTAACTTACCATAACAGACAAAGTAATGAGACGGTGGCACTCGTGTTCAGGAATTTTGGGTATCAGTTTAAAACTTTTAACGGTCTTCGGGAAAATGTAGCTTTCCGTGTGGATTTGGGTTACACAAAAATATTAGACGAATTTCCTGTGGCACTTACAATCACGGCTCATGATCTGCAGAAACTGAATATTTCTCAGGATTACAACAACAACGGACAGGAAATCAGCTGGAGCCGTAAAATAACAGACCACCTTTCCTTCGGTGCCGAACTGTTTCCGCAGCAGGCATTTAATATCAGATTTGGTTATAACGTAAAACGGGGTAACGAATTGGCTGTATTAGACCAGCGCAGTTTTTCGGGCCTTTCTGCAGGTTTCGGGATCAAAATTTCTTCTTTCCGTTTTGATTATGCCCATGTACGCTACCACAATTCCTCGAATGTAAATCTGTTCGGTCTTACTCTAGACCTTATTGAAGTTGGTGGAAACCGACGGTAATTTCCTTTCAAAATTTATTTTCTTCCTATAATCGGTTTCGCAAATTCAAAAAAAATGATGAAATTTGCGGCATGAGAAAACCTGTTATCGCCATCGACGGCTATTCATCGACCGGAAAAAGTTCAATATCTAAAATTATTGCACAGCGGTTAGGGCTTGTTCATATGGATACAGGTGCACTTTACAGAGGAATTACTTATTTTGCCATAAAAAACTGCAGTGATGCAAATGCAAATGGTACGATCGATTTGGAACTGCTTTTTTCTAAGTTAAATGAAATTAAACTCCGTTTTGAAGAAGTAGAAACCGAGCTTGTACTCTTTCTTAATGACAGCGATATTTCAAAAGAAATCAGATCTAATGAAGTATCATCACAGGTAAGTTTAATTGCCTGCCAAAAAGAAGTTCGTGACTTTTTGATGGAAACACAGCGGTCAATTGCTTCGAACGGCGGGGTGATAATGGACGGTAGAGATATTGGGACGGTTGTGTTGCCGGATGCCGATTATAAATTTTTTCTGACAGCAAGTATTGAGGAACGGACAAAACGTCGATTTCTTGAACTTCAGAGCATGGGTATGGAAAGTAATGAAGATGAAGTGCGGCAAAACCTGATTACCCGTGACAAGATTGACAGTACCCGTGAGGTGGCTCCGCTGAAACAGGCACATGATGCTATTCTTATCGATAACTCTACACTTACAAAACAGGAGACCATAGCACTGATTCTTTCATATATCAAAGAGTTTTAACATAATTTTAAGATGGCAGATTTTTTAATTGGTATATTAATTGTTAACTTTATGGAAGATGAAAATCACATCAAACACTTAATTATTAACTATTAAAATTATCTAAAATGTCTAAGAAAGGAAATAATGCGGCAGGAGTTTTGGCAGGTTTACTTGCGGGCGCTGCAGCAGGTGTAGTTCTGGGGATGCTTTACGCTCCTGAAGAAGGATCTGAAACCAGAAAAAAAATCAAAAACAAAGCAAACGAAGTGAAAGATCAGGCTGTTGATCAGTACGGTAGAGTTTCTGAAAAAGCAAAAGAGCAGTTTCAGGATGTTTCCGGAAAAGTAAGAGATCAGTATGGTAACATTTCTTCTCAGGTTAAAGAAACTGCTGATAAAGTGGTATCTTCCGTTAAAGAAGGTTACGATAAATACAAAGACCAGGCGATCGCTAAAACAACTGAGGTTGTGAAGGACGTAGAAAATGAATTAGACGGATTGAAATCTTAATTGAATTTCCGTTTTATTCCATTAAATAAAAAGGAACTTTAATTCTAAGTTCCTTTTTTTGTAACTTTAAACAAAAATATTATGCTTGACCTTGTAAAAGAATATGCTGAAAAACGGTTAGATCTGCTGAAAATGGAGGCGACAGAAAAATCATCGGTCACCGCAGGAACTTTTACTTTTTTAGCTATTGCCGTTGTTGCGGGATTGTTCTTTCTAATATTGTTCAATATCGGTCTCGGATTACTTATAGGTTCATATCTAGGGAATTATGCATACGGTCTGCTGATCATGGCAGGTTTTTACCTCTTGATTATTTTAATCGTTTTTCTTGTACGAAATTCCATCAAGAATGCCGTGGCAAATAAAATTATTCAATCACTAAACAGCTAAATTAATGGGAACGAAATACAGCAGCCTGGAAGAACTCCGACGTAAAAAACAGTTACTTAAAAGTGAAGTCGCAGAAATTGAGGATTTAATCACCTTCGACAACACTAAAGAAAGTTTGAGCGCCTTTACCAACGGTTTTACAGATAAATATCTAAAAGAAGAAATTAAGCCGGATGGTGAAACCAGTGTCTCGCTTAATACCAATGAGATTGTGAAAGAATTTTCGACCAGTATAAAAGATACAGTTCTCAACCGTAATGCAGTTTATGGATTTGCCAAAAGCGACGCCGGAATGAATTTAGTTGAAAACGCTCTCAAGATTGGCGCAGTAACTTTTGTTGGAAATTATGCCCGAAAAAGTCTCTACAACACAAGTTGGAAGAAAAAAATAATCGGCGTAGCACTTATTTACTTAGCTCCCATTGCACTAAGATATGTTCGTGAAAAACTTGAAAACTATCAGCGAAACAGAACTGCTTCCAGTATGGAACAGTTAATTTAATTAAAAACCGCGATGCGGTTTTTTATTTTTCTGAAAAGATTTGTCCTAGGATAATTCCGGCCGCCATCGAAACATTCAGGCTTTCTGTAGCGCGGGATTTTCCGAAGCGAGGAATGGTAATTTTCTGGGTAATAAGCGCTTCAGTTTCAGGGCGCATACCATTGCCTTCGTTACCAAGAACAAGTCGGAATTTTTCTGGAAACGGGTAAGTATACAGATTTTCTCCTTCCATATCTGTCCCAAGCACTGGCAAGGGAGAAGTTTGCAAATAATCCTGAACAGCTCCGTAAACTACATTTACCCGAAGAAAAGAACCCATGCTCGCCTGTATCACTTTTGGATTGTAAACATCAACGGTATCCTCACTGCAGAAAATCTGTTCGATGCCAAACCAGTCCGCAAGACGGATGATGGTGCCGAGATTTCCCGGATCCTGAATTCCGTCCAAAACCAGTTCAATAGAAATGTCTGGCGAAGTTTTTGCTGCAATGAGTTCGCAAACCGCAACAGAATCTTTGGGATGTTGCAGAAAGCTTATTTTTTTTAATTCGGTTGGGGAAACAGTGGAAATATTTACATTTTCAATCGAAAATTCCTGAGCATTTACGGTGAAAATTTCACTGATTTTGTAACGGGAAAAGGGAATTTCTTTAATTGTTTTATTACCTTCAACCAAAAACAAATTGTATTTTTGTCTGAACTTCTTCCTGTCTAGAGACTGTAAAATCTTTATTTTATGAGCCGTAAGCATTTATCAAAATATTTTCAAAAGTATTACTTATTTTTCGCTTCTGCAATTACTGTACTTTTTCTGTACGCCTGCAGCACGACAAAGAAAGTTCCCGATGGCGAATTTTTACTCACAAAAAACAACTATAAATTCGAGGATGGTAAACTGCTCGTTGATGAAATTCCCAATTATGTAAGCCAGAAACCCAACAAAAAGCAGCTTTTTCTCTTCCCCATCGGTCTTTGGATGTACAATGCTACAGATCCTAAATACGATTCAATCCTGAATGAATATATGACCTATCCATCAGAAATGAGGGACCAGAAACTTCGCGATTCACTTTTTATTAAATATAATCACCCGGAATATGTAGGAAAAAGCTTGTTTTACGAAAGATTCATGCACAATATCGGTCAGCCACCTGTAATTCTGGACCAGGGAAAAACCGAGACAAGCGCGAACTCGATCCGCAAATTCTTTGTTTTTAAAGGATATTGGGATGCTGATGTAAAATTCAGTCATGATTTGGATTCAGCGGATAAAAAAGCGGAAGTGAATTATCTTATTACGCACAAAGACCCTACTTACATCAGCGATTATTACTATAATATTCCCGATCCTAATATCCGACGCATTTATGAAGAAGATTTAACCAAAAGTCTGGTTAAAGGCAAAGAAATTCTCGATCAGAGTACTCTGGAAAAAGAAGTGAAAAGGATTAATGACCTGATGAAAGAGCGTGGATATTACAAATTTAATAATTCAAACGAAGAGATTTACTTCACCGCAGATACACTCCAGAACCGTAAACAGGTGCCGCTGACGATGGACATTCACAAAGATTCCATGGATTCCCGTTACAAAATCACAACCATTGGGGATATTAAAGTTCACCTGTTAGAAAAACTTGCCGACTCTACAGAAACCGTGAAAGATTCTCTTTTAGGAATTAATTTTTACCGGCTTGATGACCAGTTTAAAACCATGTCTCTCTGGCGACCGATTATCTTAAAGAAAGGTGATGTGTACAAGCAAAGAAACCTTGATCTGACGAAGAGAAATATTACTTCCATGAACAATTTCAGCATCATAAAGTATGATGAAATTCCTCGCAAAGAAAACGACAGTATTTTAGATGTTAGCTATTTCCTGGCTCCACTGCCAAAATATGATTTAAAGATTGCAACCGATATTAATTATTCCCAAATCCTCAATTTCGGTATTTCGCCCTCTGTAGATCTTACCACCCGTAATGTTTTTGGCGGTGCCGAAAACTTAATTACCAGTGTTTCCGGAATTTTCGGATCGGTGGTTAACACAAAAAATACCGATAAACGAAGTCTTGCCTACGAAATTTCTGCTCAGGCATCACTGAACTTTCCGAGACTTTTAATGCCGTTCAAAACGTGGAAACTCATCCCGAAACGCTACTCTCCCACCTCGTCCATTGTACTGGGTACTTCAATACAGGATAATATTGGTTTGGGCAGGATTGGTTTCAATGCAGGTTTAAATTATTTTGCGAATGTAAACGATATAGTTTCGCACCGCTTATCGCTCTTTAACACCCAGCTGAGTATTACTAAAAACAAAGACCGCTATTACGACTTTTTTCCCGCTGATGCGGAGGTTAGGAAGAATATGTTCCAGACATATTCACCTGATCTGTACCAGTCCTTCGAGAACGGACAAATCAGTTCAGATGAATTTTCCACAATTATTTTGAACGATACCAATTACCAGAATTCTTTGGCCGGAGATCAACTTTCGCTTTACAATACCTTCCGACAGTCACTTATTAATAAAGACCGCCAAACGCAGGACGTACTTATTTCTTCCATGATTTATAATGTAATTTATAATGAAATCGGAAAGAAAGACAGACCTAATCCGTTCTATTTAAATGCTAAGTTCGAAGTGGCCGGCAACGCTCTTGATCTCTTCAGCAGCAGCCCGAAAGTGGCCGGAGTTGTGTCGGGAGAGACGAAGAAGATTTTTGATATTCCGTATTCTCAGTTCGTGAAGTTTGACGTTGACGTTCGGAAGTATTTTACATTTTTTAATGATAAGCACACTTTAGCCTTGCGTCAGTTTATTGGTGTCGGAATTCCCTACGGAAACTCATCTACAATGCCATTTGTAAGATCATATTTTAACGGCGGCTCCAATGATATACGCGCCTGGAGAGTTTTTGGCGGACTTGGTCCTGCTGATTCGCAACTCGACGAGAAAATACGTTCGTATGTTATGGATAATGTGAAGCTTACCACAAACATTGAGTATCGAATGCCTTTTACACCTATGTTCGAAGGAGCGGCGTTTATCGATGCTGGGAATATCTGGAGTTTAAAAGACAGCGGTTTTGGAGACGAATTTAAGTTCAATAAGTTTTTATCCCAGATGGGAGTTGGGACAGGGCTTGGACTTAGAGTAAATGTAGCCTACATCACGCTAAGGCTTGATGCTGCTTATAAAGTTTACGATCCAAACCAACCGGTTGGTAACCGATGGGTTTTAGGAAGCACCTGGAAACCGGTACTGAATTTTGCTTTCGGATATCCTTTTTAATGGTAATTTTTTTATTTTGCGTATTTTCTATTAATTTAACAAAATAATTAATATTTATTTACGTTAAAAATGAAAAAAACTATGAAATTAACATTAAACTTACTGCTTATCACTGTTCTTTTAGCAGCGGTATCGTGCAGAACAGACGAAACGCCAACGCTTGACGTTGCCGAGGATCCTTTTTTTAACCTTAATGTTGGTAATCAATGGGTTTACAAAACTTATAACAATCCTGACTTCACAAATCCACAAAGTGTTGCAACATTTACCGGAAGAGTTGATTCTGTAAGTATTGTCAGTACAACAAACATCCAGGGTTTTACATTGGCAAAACAGCGGACTAAAATTCACTTCCCATATTCAAATTTAAATGGAAACGTAAGTTACAGATATCTGCGGGTAAACACAAAAGGACATTTGGTTTCTTACCCTGTTTCGGATAATATTGAAATTACTGAAACTGGAGGGCACGTTTTACATCCCGGTAACGATTTTAACTTCACTTATAACAATCCAATACTCGATGGGCCGGGATCTCCCCTTATAGGCAATGTATTATATCAGTTGCAAAGCGAAACTAATATTACTGTAGAAGGAACAAATTATACGGTATTCCCTTATAAAGGGTTATTTACACCTCTCTCGACAACCAATGGTCTTCTACCCAAAACGCAGGACATTTCGTACAAAAAAGGCTTAGGTTTGGTTAAAGAAATCTGTCATGCTGTATATGGTCTAGATTATCTTGAAACCCGTCTTGTTTCTTTCAAAATTGTCAACTGACAAAATTTACAAATCATTGATATCCATAAAATTGCCAAAGAATATTTTGGCAATTTTTATTATATTTGATATCAACCAATATCAACCCTATGAATTCAAAAAGGTCATTCTGCGTTGCGTTTATCGCCGCTTCCGCTCTGTTTTTCTCTCAGGAGAGAAATCTCAGAAACATTCAGAAACTAACATTCGGTGGCGATAATGCTGAAGCTTATTTTTCCCCTGACGGAAAAAAACTAACGCTGCAGGTTACCAATCCAGCAATCGGCGCACACTGTGATCAGATTTATCTGTTAGATTTAAATCAGAAAGATATTTCGACGAAAAATTTAAATCTTATTTCAACAGGAACGGGTAGAACAACCTGTTCTTTTTTCATGCCCGACGGTAAGCATATTCTCTACGCCTCCACCCACGAAGCGAATAAGGAATGCCCACCAAAACCCAAACCTCGCACAGACGGAAAATATCTGTGGCCGGTTTATGCTGAATTCGATATTTACGAAGCGGATTTAAACGGTAAAATAACTAAAAAACTTACCGATTCACCCGGTTACGATGCTGAGGCAGTGGTTTCACCGGACGGAAAATATATTGTCTTTACTTCCTCAAGAAGCGGTGACCTGGAATTATGGCGAATGGATATCAACGGAAAAAATCTGAAGCAGCTGACTTTCGGGCTGGGTTATGATGGCGGCGCTTTTTTCTCTCATGATTCCAAAAAACTGGTCTTCCGTTCGTCAAGACCTACCACAGCAGCGGAAATTAAGGAATACAAAGATCTTCTCGCAGAAAACCTGGTGGCGCCTACCAACATGGAGATTTACACCATGAATATCGATGGTACCGGCCTGAAACAGATTACCAATCTCGGCAAAGCGAATTGGTCGCCTTACTTTCATCCGTCGGATCAAAAGATTTTATTTTCATCGAACCACCATTCAACAAGAGGTTACGATTTCCAGATTTATTCCATTGATTTAGACGGAAGTAATCTTACACAAATTACTTATGAAAGCGAGTTCAACGCTTTTCCCATGTTCTCACATGACGGAAAGAAACTCGTCTTCTCAAGCAACCGACAGGCGGGAAAAGCTCATGAAACCAATGTTTTTATCGCAGATTGGGTTGAAACAGACCAGCGCGAAATAATATCAGAACAAAATCTCAGAAAAACCGTTTCTTATCTGGCATCGGACGATCTGAAAGGACGTTTGGCTGGAAGTGAAGGTGAAAAAAAAGCAGCGGAATTTATCTCCAGAGAATTTAAAAATCTTAAACTTAACACGATTGACGGAAAAAACTTTACCCAGAATTTCAGTTACGATGTTAAACTTAATCCGCACGAGGAAAGTTCTGCTGTGAAAATTAACAGCCGTAACGTAATCGGTTATCTTGATAATAAAGCTTCTAAAACAATTGTAATCGGCGCGCATTATGATCATTTGGGACTCAATGAGCACCACAACTCTACTCTGATGAATTCCGACGGCCAAATCCATAACGGCGCGGATGATAATGCTTCCGGAGTTTCCGCAGTATTGGAACTCGCCAGAACGTTTTCGCAAAATAAAACAAAAGAAAAAGCAAACTATGTTTTCGCGCTGTTCTCTGGCGAAGAAGATGGTTTAATGGGCTCCAAGAAATTCGCTGAAGAGGTAAAAACTAAATATCCGAACGTGATTTCAATGATTAATCTGGATATGATTGGGCGCTTGAACAAAGACAAAGATCTTACGGTGGGCGGCGTAGGAACCTCACCCATTTTCGGAGAAATGATCAGTAAATATAAACCTTCAGGCTTTAATCTGGCGATTGACAGCGCCGGTGTGGGTCCGTCGGATCATACGAGTTTTTATCTGAAGGATATTCCGGTTTTATTTCTGTTTACCGGAACGCATACCGACTATCATAAACCTACTGACGATACTGAGCGCATTAATTTCACAGGATTGCGCAATATTACCAATTACGTTTTCAATTTAGTAAGCGGTTTGTCTGAAAAAGAAAATATTCCTTTCACCAAAACCAAAATTTCGCAGAGCAAAGCAGTTCCAAAATACAAAGTAACGCTGGGAATTATGCCAAGTTATGCAGACTCCAAAGATGGTCTGCACATCGACGGTGTTACGGAAAAACGGCCGGCAGATCTGGCGGGAATTAAAGCTGGCGACATTCTTAAGAAGATTGGCACTTGTGAAGTTAAAGAAGTCTACAGTTATATGGATTGTCTTTCGAAAATAAATTCAGGTGACGAACTTCCGGTAACCGTTATTCGTGACGGTAAAGAAATGACACTAAATGTGAAGTTCTAAGAAATCCCTGACAAATAAAAGACGCTCTTTAATGGAGCGTCTTTTAATTTTAAGTCATTGAATTATCCTTCGTCGAAAAGGCTGCCAATCGTTCCCTCATCCGGAAAATCAGCGTCGCCTTTCACATCTTCATCAATAAAACTGATGTGACCTTCCGTAGATTCCACCACATCAAAACCTGGGTTTATCTCTTCAGCAGGTTCCGGAATGGTAATGTTGATGGTCTTTACCTTGCTTTTTGTAAGCTGATTTCCTATCGCTTTTATCCCTTTTACCGCGATAAAGTCATCAATACTGATGGTTTCGGGATCTTTTTCTTTGCCCTTGTCTTTCGCGAAAACGATTTCAGCTGTAGCATTATTGGAGACAATTACCTGCTCAATAAATGACTTTGGATGTTCAGAAGGCATAAAACTCTGAATATTTGTATTGTTTTCGAGTAAAAACCGCTTAATAAAATACATCTGCTTCTCCCCATCGAAATAAATCGCCGTGATTGGCTGTTCGGGATTCCATTTTTCCAGGATCAGATACTCATCGTCGAATCGGTTCATCAGGTCAAAAGTCACCAATTTTGCCTCGCCCTGCGCATTCACGGTAAGGATTTTATCATCACCTTTAAAATTTCCAAGCAAAGTTCCGCGGGCATCAGCATTAAGTCTCCTCACGGTATCATCGAACCAGATTTTTCTCGGCGCCAAAGTAGAATGACCTTCCTCTTTCATATCGATTTTCTTGATGGCATATTTTGTCACCAGATTTCCCTTCGAATCACGGCCTTTAATGGCGAGATCCGAGAAATCGATCTCCATTTTATTTTTCCGGATTCTTGCGTTAGGCTTCAGTAAAACGCTTACCACTTCAGCTTCACCATTTGGATTCGCGGAAAAATACAGCATTTCTGAACCTTTTTTCTCCGAAGCCAACTTGTAATCCGTGTTTCGGGTAACACCGGTTACCGAAAATCTTTTCATGTAATAAGCGCCGTCTCTGCCCTCGCGGTAAATCATGTTGTAAACTGTACGTTTGTCATTCTTTTTCCAGACTGCCACGTGTTCAATGTTTTTGCCGATAAAGGTTTTAGCTTCCACTTTCACCACCTTCATGGTGCCGTCTTTCTGGAAGGTAATGATGTCATCAATATCTGAGCAGTCGAATAAATACTGGTCTTTCCTTAAAGAAGTTCCGATAAATCCTTCCTCAAAATTAGCATAGAATTTTTCGTTGGCTACCGCAACTTTGGTGGCATCGATCGTATCAAAAATCCTCAGTTCAGTTCTTCTTTCCTTGCCTTTTCCGTATTTCTTCTGGATATTGAGAAAATAATCAATCGCGTAAGCAACAAGATTTGCCAGATGATGTTTTACCTGCTCGATTTTTCCTTCGAGATTCAGCAGATTTTCGATGGCCTTATCCTGGTCGTAACGCGAAATCCGCATAAACGGAAGTTCTGTCAGTTTAATAATATCATCAGTTGTTACCGCACGCAGAAGGTTTTTTGTAAATGGTTTCAGGGCTTTGTCAACCGCTTCGTATACTTCTTCCTTAGAAGATTTACCTTTGATCTCCTGATAGATTTCGTTTTCAATAAAAATCTTCTCCAGACTTGCAAAATGCCATTTTTCCTGAAGTTCGTGCAGTTCGATCTCAAGTTCTTTTTTGAGCAGCGCAACGGTGTGGTCGGTATTCCGTCTCAGGATTTCTGAAACCGTTAAAAATTCCGGTTTATCGCCAACAATTACGCACGCGTTAGGTGAAATCGGAATTTCACAATCGGTAAATGCGTAAAGTGCATCAATCGTTTTATCCGGCGAAACATCATTGTTGAGATGAATATTGATTTCAACCGTATCAGAAGTATTATCCTCAATTTTCTTGATTTTAATCTTCCCTTTTTCGTTGGCTTTAATAATGGAATCGATGAGATCGCCGGTATTTTTACCAAAGGGAAGTTCTGTAATGCAGAGCGTATTTTTTTCTTTCTGAATGATTCTGGCTCGTGCACGTATTTTTCCGCCGCGTTCACCGTCGTTGTAGTTGGAAACATCAAGCATTCCGCCGGTAAGGAAATCCGGGAAAAGTTCGAATTTTTTACCTTTCAGATGTGCAATGGAGGCATTAATCAGTTCATTGAAATTATGAGGCATAATCTTAGTCGAAAGTCCTACGCCAATCCCCTCAACACCGGATGCCAAAAGCAAGGGAAACTTTACCGGAAGATCAATCGGTTCATTGTTTCTGCCGTCGTAAGATTTGGACCATTCTGTGGTTTTAGGGTTGAAGACCACTTCCAGGGCGAAAGGAGTAAGCCTCGCCTCGATATATCTTGCTGCTGCAGCAGAATCGCCGGTAAAAATATTTCCCCAGTTTCCCTGGGTATCGATCAAAAGTTCTTTCTGGCCGATCTGCACCATCGCATCCGTAATGGAAGCATCACCATGGGGGTGATATTTCATGGTATTCCCTACAAGATTTGCAACTTTATTGTAACGCCCGTCTTCAAGTTCCCGCATGGAATGCATGATCCGGCGCTGCACCGGTTTGAATCCATCAAAAATAGAAGGAATGGCCCTGTCGAGAATAACGTAGGATGCGTAATCCAAAAACCAATCTCTGTACAGACCGGAAACTTTTTTCAGGGATTCTTCGTGGTGATTTTCTTGTTCTTCCATCAACTTATTGCTCTCTCTTAATTTCTTGGTTTTCTTTAATGACTTTGCTTAACGAGAATTTCAGGTCTTTCAGTTCCTTTTTACTCAGGTAAGATATATCGTATTTTAAGGTGATTACCTTATTTTTTTTGCTGGAAACGCTAATATAGAGTTTTCGGAAAATAAGGACATCGATGATTTCGTAGCTGACGAGTTTATACTTGGGAAATTCGTCGCTGATAGCCTTCTCGTAAAATAAAACATTGCGGTTTTTGAAATTCAGAGCTTCACCATCGCTGTCGTATTCGAAGATCTGCCGACCTCTGAGATAAAATATCAAACCTAGAAAACTGGGAATGATAATGAGCAAGGCAGTTGTGCCTTTACCTAAAAAATCAAATTTAAAAAGTTCCATAAAGAATGCTCCACAGCCAAATACGAAAATCAGTAGAATTGTAGTGCTTATAAAATTATAGAAACCTGCTTTGTTTCGGTTATTGAGTCTCATGTCGTATTCTAAGGTTTCTTACACTTCGGCGTGGGTTAGGATTTCTTTCTTATCGATATCGGGATCCTCGACCACCAGATTCTGCAGGATAAATGTCTGCCGGTCGGGTGTGTTTTTACCCATATAGAATTCCAGAAGCTGTTCGATGGTCTGGTCTTTTCCTAAAACCACCGGTTCAAGACGGATATCCTTGCCGATAAAATGCTTGAACTCGTCCGGAGAAATCTCCCCAAGACCTTTAAAGCGGGTAATCTCAGGATTCTTCCCGAGTTCATTTAAGGCTTTTATCCGTTCAGTCTCGGAGTAACAGTAGCGGGTTTCTTTCTTGTTTCTTACGCGGAACAATGGAGTCTGCAAAATATAAAGATGTCCGTTTTTGATTAAATCGGGAAAAAACTGCAGGAAGAAGGTAATCATGAGCAGGCGGATGTGCATCCCGTCCACATCGGCATCGGTAGCGATAATCACGTGGTTGTAGCGCAAATCTTCCAGCGAATCTTCAATATTCAGTGCTGCCTGAAGGAGATTGAATTCTTCGTTTTCGTAAACTACTCTTTTGGTGAGTCCGTAACAGTTCAGAGGCTTACCTTTTAACGAGAAAACTGCCTGGGTTTCCACATCCCGCGATTTGGTAATAGAGCCGGAAGCGGAATCACCCTCGGTAATGAAGATCATGGTTTCCCCTTTTCTTACGGCTTTCTGGTCGTTATAATGTTCGCGGCAGTCGCGGAGTTTTTTGTTGTGAAGCGAAACCTTTTTTGCTCTTTCGCGCGCCAGTTTCTGAATCCCTGAAAGTTCTTTTCTCTCCCTTTCAGAAATAATAATTTTACGGTGAATTGCTTCTGCAATCTCCTGATTCTGGTGCAGGAAATTATCCAGTTTATTCTTTAAAAAGTTGGTAATGAAAGTTCTTACGGTTTCCTTTCCTGGCTCCATTTCGTTGGAACCTAATTTTGTTTTAGTCTGTGATTCGAATACCGGCTCAATTACCTTAATGGCAATGGCAGCAATAATAGACTTCCTGATATCAGCCGCTTCGAAGTTTTTATTGAAATATTCACGGATGGTTTTTACGTAGGCTTCGCGGAAGGCATTCAAATGCGTTCCACCCTGTGTTGTATTCTGCCCGTTGACAAAAGAAAAATAAGTTTCAGACTGGGATTTATCCGAATGGGTAATCGCAACCTCAATGTCTTCATCTTTCAAATGAACGATGGGATATAAGATTTCACCTTCAATTTCTTCCTGTAAAAGGTCTTTCAGTCCGTTTTCGGAAAAATACGTTTCCCCGTTGAAGATAATTTTCAGTCCGGGATTCAGGTAACAGTAATTCTTGAGCATCTTTTCGATATACTCTTTCCTGAATTTGAAATGGGTAAAAATAGTTCCGTCGGGAATAAAAGTGATTTCGGTACCGTTTCGGTCTGATGTTTCAGTTTCGGCATTATCGTTGGTGATCATTCCTTTAGAAAACTCAGCAACTTTTACTTTCCCTTCACGTACCGATTTTACACGGAAATATTCAGAAAGTGCATTTACCGCTTTCGTACCTACCCCATTTAACCCGACTGATTTTTTAAAAGCTTTGGAGTCGTATTTTCCTCCGGTATTCATTTTAGAAACGGCGTCAACTACTTTCCCTAAAGGAATCCCTCGTCCGAAATCGCGGATGGTTGCTTTACCTTCATCAATTTTAATTTCGATCCTTTTACCGGATTTCATTACGAACTCATCAATGGAATTGTCGATGATTTCTTTGAGCAAAATATAAATCCCGTCGTCTGCTGAAGAGCCGTCGCCCAGCTTTCCGATGTACATTCCGGGACGAATCCGGATATGTTCCTGCCAGTCGAGGGTTCTGATGTTATCTTCGGAATAATTTACAGTGGTGTTTTCGCTCATGGTTTTCGCAGAATGCTTTTAAAATTCAGTAACTCACAAAAATAGCGAAACTAAATTTATATATAAAATTTTGTGGAAAAATAATTGATGCGTATCATATTGAATCCGAAATGTTAAATTCTTGGATTAATGCTGATAGAAGTTCAGTAGATGATGATAAAGTTCAGCTTAGATTTCCGGGTCTGCAGGGATTATCATTTCATCCGTTTCCGCTGAATTTTCCTTTTTTCCCAGACCTTTTTCAATCTTGTAGATTTTAAAAAGAATTCCCGGCAGGGAAAGCAAAACTGGACCAAAAACGAGACCCATTACCCCAAAGATTTTCAGCCCTAAAACCACTCCGAAAACTGTAATAAGAGGATGAATATCTGCCATTTTTTTCAACAGGGTAAAACGTAAAACATTATCAATGCCGCCCACAAGAACCAGACAGTATAAAGTAAGGAATAACCCGCCGCTTACGTCTCCACTCGCAATCTGATAAACACATACAGGAATATAAATAAACATGGTTCCTAAAACCGGAACAATAGAGGCCGCACCTGTTAATAATCCCCAAAAAATCGCATTGTGGACACCAAAAATTGAATATCCGATCATCGCGATCACTCCCTGTGCAAACCCTAAAATAGGGATCCCGTACGCATTCGAGGTAATGAGATCGGCATTTTCCCGGAGAAAAAACTTTTTACTTTCCTTAGAAACCGGCAGCAGTTCTTTGAATCTTTCCTCCATCACTCTGGCGTTGATGAGCATGAAATAAAGGATGAAAAGCGCTGTGAAAATATTGGCAAAAGTCTGCCCTACCCACTGCACCGTTGAGGGAATATAGGAAACAATTTTATTCAACAGCTGCAGGACCTTCTCATCCGAAAAAGTAAGATCAAAACGTTTTAGGAATTCATTGTTTTCAATCAGTATGCGGATTGAATTGAATTTATCCAGAATTGCATCCCGGTCACTGAGAAACTCATTAATTTTGGGTATCAGAATCTCCAGAATGATCCAGAGCGGTATGGCAAAAGTGATAATGATTAAAAATATAATCAGCGTGATCGAGAGGTTCTTATTGCGTTTTTTCTCCTCAACAAGTCTCAGATAAAACTTTCGGGTAAGTACATACAGCGTGATCGCACCCAGCAAACCTGATATAAAATACTTCAGTTCAACCAAAATAATCAGAATAAGCAGAAGCGCGATGAATAAAATGGCTTTCTGAACATTGATTTTCTCAAACAGTTTTTGCATGTTTCCCGGATTTTTACTTAAAAAAACATTTAATTATCAGCGTGCCGCTTAAACAGCATTTTGTAGAGTTCGTGCGCGGTGAGTGGCATTAAACCAAGTATTGCCGCCATGATCCATCCCTTCTGGTCCAACATATGAAGCTTGAAAGCATCCCGAAGTAGTGGAACAAAAAGCACCAGAACCTGAAGCAGAATTCCCAAAACAATAGCACCGATCAGGTATTTGTTGCTGAAAAACCCAACTTCGAAAATACTCTTTTTCATATTTCTTAATCCCAGAGAGTAGAAAAGCTGAGCAAATACCAACACCATAAAAGCCAAAGTCCTCGCATTTTTTACTACTTCGTCCGGGACATTTCTATCTGAGGGCGAATATCCCATCTCGTAATATCCGAACCAGAACGCGAAAATACAGATAAGCCCGATAAAGAGACCGCCCAAAACAGCCTGCAGACCTGCCCCATGAGAAAAGAAATTTTCTTTCGGATCACGAGGGTTTTCATTCATTACCTCAGGGTCGCCATGGTCCATTCCCAACGCAATGGCCGGCAGAGAATCGGTGATTAAATTAATCCATAAAAGCTGTGTGGCAATGAGCGGCGACGCCCAACCTATAAGCAAAGCTATAACCATCAAAACCACTTCACCCAGATTGCAGGTAAGCAGAAATATCACCGACTTTTTAATATTGCTGTAAATATTTCTGCCCTGCTCTATAGCTTTTACGATGGTGGAAAAATTATCATCAGTCAGAATCATGTCAGAAGCGCCTTTTGCAACGTCTGTACCGGTAATTCCCATGGCTACCCCAATGTCTGCAGCATTTAATGACGGGGCATCATTTACCCCGTCGCCCGTCATGGAAACAATATTTCCGTTGGCTTTAAGGGCACGTACAATCTTTACTTTGTGCTCAGGCGACACACGGGCATATACGAGGTACTGATCCACCTTATTCTTTAAGTCTTCTTCGCTTAAATCATCCAGTTCGGGACCGGTAATGACTTCGTCGGGATGCTGTGCGATTTCCAGATCTTTCGCAATGGCAAAGGCTGTGTTTTTGTGATCACCGGTAATCATTACTGTCTTAATTCCTGCATTTTTGGCAAGTGCGATGGAAGGTTTCACTTCGTCTCTCGCCGGATCAATCATGCCTACGAGACCAAGAAGTACCAGCTCCTGCTCCATTTCTCCGGGTTGAGTATCTTTTGCGGCGGTTTTGTATGCCAAAGCTAATGTCCGCAATGCCTGATCCGACATTTGCCGTGCTGCATTGCTGAAATTTTCCAAATCACTGGCTCTAACATCCCGGATTTCACCGGCAATAAATATTTTAGTACAGACTTTTTTCAGACTTCCCAATGCTCCCTTCGTGAAAACCTTATAATCCCCATCTTCTTCCTTCACCAGAACCGACATCATTTTTCTGTCACTGTCGAAAGCTTTTTCATTGATTCTTTTGGTGTTTCTGCTCAAATCTTTTCTGTCCAGATTAATAGTGTCTCCCAGCGCCAACAGTGCAATTTCGGTGGGATCTCCGGTCGAACTGCCGTTTTCGAGTGTTGCATCAGAACACAGGATCATGCCTTTGGCAAGAAATTTTGCAGAGTTTGGAATTTCATGTGTCTTGTCATCATCCAGATCAATCAGACCATCGGAGGTAAAAATCTGAGTAACCGTCATTTTATTCATGGTTAAAGTCCCTGTTTTATCGGAACAGATGACATTAACCGAACCCAGCGTTTCCACTGCGGGAAGGCGGCGGATGATCGCATTTTTCTTCGACATAGAAGTCACGCCTATCGAAAGTACCACCGCTACAATGGCCGCCAATCCTTCCGGAATAGAAGCTACTGCCAGCGATACAGCAGTAAGAAACATTTCAGCCAAATCCCTGCCCTGAAACCATGCTAAAACAAAAATAAAAGCGCAGATGGCCACCGCAACCTTTCCGAGCATTTTACCAAGATCATTAAGTCTTTTCTCCAGCGGAGTTTTGGTAGATTCTTCGTTATCAATAAGGTGTGCAATTTTTCCCACTTCGGTTTTCATTCCGGTTTCTACAACAACGCCTACGCCCCGTCCGTAAGTCACGACTGAAGTCATGAAAGCTTGGTTTTCACGGTCACCAATCGGCGTATTTGGATCATCATAAATATCTTCAGCCTTTTTGTTTTCGGGTACAGATTCACCGGTAAGGGCCGATTCTTCGGTCTGAAGATTGGCAGTTTCAATCAGTCGAAGGTCGGCGGGAATAATTCGTCCGGCTTCAAGAATTACAATATCGCCTGGAACAAGTTCGGCACTGTCGATTTCTTTGGTATGAGCATCTCTTTTCACCAGTGCTTTTGGCGACGACATTTTTATCAGGGCTTCAATCGCTTTTCCGGCTTTTACTTCCTGATAAACGCCAATTCCGGCATTAATCATAATAACCAAAACAATGATCACCGAATCCACATACTCGCCCATAAGTAAAGTGATCATTACTGCGGCAAAAAGTACATAAATCAGCCAGTCGTTGAGCTGCGAAAGAAAGATCTGAAAAACAGTTTTCTTTTTCTTCGCCTGAAGTTTATTTTCTCCGAACTTATTCCTTCGGAGTACCACTTCATCTTCAGTCAGGCCTTTCTCGGGGTTTACTTTAAGATTATCTAAAGTTTCATTGATCGATTTGGTAAACCACATGGTATTATTTTATGTTTTACAGACACCTAAATTTAAGCATAATTCCTTTAAGAACATACTCCTGCGCCACTTTAAGACACAAAAAAAACCTTTCCAAAATGAAAAGGTTTTAATAAAATGGTTTTATCTAAAATTTTTCGACCCATTTCTGATAGCTTTCGACAAAACTTTTCAGAAATTTTTCGGTAGCTTCTACCACGGTTGTTCCATCTTCTTTAAAAATTTCAGCGGCATTACCGATATAAGCTTCGGGCTGCGCCATCATATAAACATCCAGAAACACAACGGCCTGACGGATATTATGGTTGGCACCAAACGCGCCCAATGAGCTTGGGGAAGCGGTAACAACAGCTCCCGGTTTGCTTTGCCAAACGCTGCTGCCATAGGGCCGTGAACCAACGTCGATGGCGTTTTTTAAAGCGCCGGGAATGGTCCGGTTGTATTCTGGAGAGACAAATAGAACACCATCAGCGGCTTTAACTTTAGCGCGGAAATCTGTCCATTCCGGCGGAGGACTTTGATCCAGATCTTCGTTATATAGCGGAAGATTTCCAATTTCAACAATTTCCATTTCCAGATTTCCTTGCGAAAGCCTGATCAATTCATTAGCGATCTTTCTGTTGTATGAATCTTTTCTTAATGAGCCTACAAGCACTGCAATTTTTTTTGCCATAATAATTTTTAGTGTTAAGATTAGATGAATTTAAACCTTTAAATCACCCACATATAATTTAAAATTCCCTAAACTGCCAGATATCCGCCGTCTACAGGATAATAAGATCCGGTCACGAAAGAAGCATCATCTGAAGCCAGGAAAAGCAGCATTGCCGCGATTTCCTCAGGTTGGCCCAATCTGCCGAAAGCATGTTTGGTTTCGAGGAAGTCAAGTGCTTCTCTGCCCATCGCTTCTTCGTTCACCATTCCGCTGTAAATAAATCCCGGTCCTACTGCATTAATGCGCACATTATCTTTAGCATATTCCCACGCAACTGATTTGGTAAGCCCTACGACACCGTGTTTTGCGGCCACATAACCGGATGAGGTTGCGAAACCTGCCTGACCGAGGATAGACGCGATATTAATGATGCTGCCGCTACCGTTTTTTACCATTGCGGGAGCCTGGTATTTCACGCCGTAGAAAACTCCTGAAAGATTGATATCAATTACTTTTTTCCAGCCTTCCACAGACATATCACCTGCTTTGTTAACTTCGCCGCCGATTCCGGCGTTGTTCACCGCAACATCAAGCTTGCCGAATGCTTTCAGCGTTTCTTCAACAAGTCTTTCGTTATCTTCCGGGCTGGACGAATCTGCTTTCACGAAAATGGCTTCTGCGCCGCTGCTATTAATTTCTTCCACAACTTTTTTGCCATGCTCTTCGTTGATGTCGCTCACCACAACTTTAGCGCCTTCTTTGGCAAAAAGTACTGCGGTAGCTTTTCCGATTCCGGAACCTGCGCCTGTAATGATCGCTACTTTGTTTTCTAGCTTTTTCATAGGTTTTATATTTAAAAATTTAAATTGAAGTAATTTCTGTGTCCCTGAAGATCTTGGAGTTTCTTACAAATTTAGGTCAACTAAAATCTTAAAACGTTGATATATGTTAATTTAACAGATTTTAAGACATAAAAAAAACAGGCTTAATTGCCTGCTTTGAATTATACTGTAAGTGATGGTATGCAAATATTACTTTATACATTAAATCTGAAATGCATCACGTCACCGTCTTTAACGATGTATTCTTTTCCTTCTACCCTCATTTTACCGGCTTCCTTTACTTTGGCTTCAGAACCGAAATTGAGGAAATCCTCATAGCCGATCACTTCAGCACGGATAAATCCTTTTTCGAAATCGGTATGAATCACTCCTGCCGCCTGTGGTGCTGTCCAACCCTGACCGATGGTCCAGGCACGAACTTCCTTCACTCCCGCTGTAAAATAGGTCTGAAGTTTCAGCAGGTCGTAAGCTTTTCTGATGAGTCGGTTAACGCCAGGTTCTTCCAGCCCAAGTTCTTCAAGGAACATCTGTCTTTCCTCGAAAGTTTCCAGTTCGTTGATGTCGGCTTCGATCTGTGCAGCCAAAACAACCACTTCAGCGTTTTCTTTCGCTGCCATTTCCTCGATTTTGGCGATCCATTCGTTGCCGTTTTTAATGGAATTTTCATCCACATTACAAACATAAAGAACCGGTTTGTTGGTGAGAAGCTGAATTTCAGAAATCACAGACTGTGCAAAATCATCCATTTGAAATTCTCTCGCATTTTTACCGTCTTCTACAAATTTCTGTAGATTTTGAAGGGTTTCATAAGTTAAAACATCTTCCTTTTTACCGGATTTAATGAACTTTTTAGCTTTATCAACTGCTTTACCTATCGCCTCCATATCTTTAAGCTGCAGTTCGATGTCGATGATTTCTTTGTCACGCAGCGGATCAACAGTTCCTTCTACGTGAATGATGTTTCCGTTTTCGAAACATCTTAAAACATGGATTATCGCTTCGCATTCGCGGATATTTGCCAGAAACTGATTTCCCAGACCTTCCCCTTTACTTGCGCCCTTCACCAGTCCGGCAATATCTACAATTTCTACTACGGCCGGTAAAACACGTTCAGGGTTTACCAGTTTTTCAAGTTCGAATAAACGCTGATCCGGAACGGAAACGGTTCCCAGATTGGGTTCAATCGTACAGAACGGATAGTTGGCAGACTGTGCTTTAGCGTTGCTCAGACAGTTAAAAAGGGTTGATTTACCTACATTGGGCAAACCTACGATTCCACATTTCATAAATTTTTGCTTTTAGCAAGACACTTTTGGCGCGTTGCAGTTTAAATTAAAGGTGTGCAAAGATAATGTTTTTGAACAAAACCTGAAGCAATTTAATCTTTCTGATTATTCATCGTAATTAAAAGTTTTTCAGCTGAAAATCAACACGTTATACTTAAATCAAAAATATCACTATAAAAATAGTTGTAAGAGTGGGATTTATTCCTACATTTGTATCACTAAATACATAGTGATATGCAGATTGCTCAATTAACCAAAGCCGAAGAACAGGTAATGCAGTATCTCTGGGAGATAAATAAAGGTTTTCTGAAAGATATCCTGGAACTTTTCCCTGACCCTAAGCCGCACACCAATACCGTTTCAACGATTTTGAAAGTGTTGAAGGAAAAAGATTTTGTCAATTATGAGGTCCATGGAAGACAGCACGAGTATTTTCCTCTCGTTTCCAAAGAAAAATACAGCGGAAAATCGATGAAAAGTCTGGTGAAAAATTACTTTGAAGGATCTTACAAAAACGCGGTTTCATTCCTTGTAGAAAAAAACGAGATGAGTGTGGAGGACTTGGAAATGCTGCTGAACGAACTTAAAAAATAACAGTCATGGAAACACTTATTCTGTATCTGGCAAAAGTTATTTTAACATCGGGTGTAATGTTTTGCTACTACCGGTTGTTTTTAAAAGACAGGACTTTTCATCACTACAACAGATTCTATCTGCTCATCGTATTGTTGGTAAGTCTTCTGCTGCCGTTGCTGAAAGTAGATTATTTTACAGTTGAAGTAAACAGCGGTATTTATTTGTTGATAAACAGATTACAGTATTTTAATGAATCTAAAACTTTAAGCCATGATTTCATTTATCTTACATATTTTATTTACGCTTTTGGATTGGTTGCTCTCCTTTTTCTCAGCAGGCTGATTTATGGGATGATTTCCATCCAACTGCTTAAGAGAAAATACCGGAGAGAACAGATTGAGGACATCAGCTTCTACCACACCAATCTGCCGGAAGCTCCGTTTTCCTATTTCAGAAATCTGTTCTGGAAAGATTCCATCGCCTTGAATTCAGATTTGGGACAACAGATTCTGAAGCACGAAATGGTACATATCGAGCAGAAGCATTCCCGGGATAAAATCTTCACCGAAATCATTACCGCGGTATTTTGGTTCAATCCCTTCTTCTACCTTATCAAAAAAGAAATTACATTAATTCATGAATATCTGGCTGATAAAAAAGCCATCAAAAACTCGGACACGAAAGCATTTGCGCAGATGCTTCTGGCAAGTCAGTTTTCCGGAAAACACTTACCCGCCGCGAGTCCGTTCCTTAGTTCCAACCTTAAAAAAAGAATCACAATGCTTACCAAATCAAAAACCAAATACAGCTATGCGCGTCGTCTGTTCGCATTGCCCATTCTGTTTATCCTTACGTTCGCCTACCTTGTTAACGCAAAAAACAGAGAAATAAAAGAAACCAACCTGGAAATTGAAAAGTTTATTGCCATCGAACAAAAAGATACCTTAACCGCACCGCCGGTTCCCCCGGTTCCGCCTGCAATAGAGAAAGAAATAAAGCTGAAGAATGAGGAGCTTAAACCGCTGAACGATGCCCTGATTAAGAATAATGAAGAGGCTAAAAAATTAAGCAAAGAGATGAGTCTTACAGGCAAAAAGCTCGAAAAATTAGCGAAGAAAAACGACTTCAACAGTCCTAAGTTCAAAGAATTGGAAAAAGAAATGGGCCAGCTGAGCGGGAAAATGGATCAGCTTTTCAATTCGGAAGACTTTAAAATCAATATGAAAAAGCTGGAACTGAAACAGGTTGAAATGGATAAACTATATGCACAGCTCGACAGTTTCTATAATTCTGAAGATTTTAAAATGAAGATTAAAGCGGCAGAAAACCAGGCCAAAGCAGCCTACCAGCTATATAACTCACCGGAATTCAAGAAAAAGATTCAGGAAGCTGAGCGCAAAGCAAAGGAAATGGAAAAGAAAGTGAATTCCCCGGAGTTCAAAAAGCAAATTGAAGAAGCAGAAAAACGCGCCAGAGAAGTTGAGTTAAAAATCAGTTCACCGGAATTCCAGCAGCGGATTAAAGACGCCGAAATCGCAGCAGAAAAGGCGGCTAAAGCCTCTTTCTCAGCCAATATCCTGAAAGCAGAGGGCGGTGGCGAGGTAAAAGTATTCATTGACGGCAAACAGGTCAGCAAAGAAGAAATGAATCAGCTATCGCCAGACCGCATCGAAAAAATGAATGTGATTAAAAAAGGATATGAAGGAACAAATTCCGGAGAGATCCGCATCACCACGAAAAAATAAAAACGTAACGATTGCCCGAGTATGAACCCTTGGGCAATTTTTTTAATCCTATAAAAATCATCAATGAGAATATTAATTCCCCTCTTCTTACTATTTTGTAACCTGTCTTTTGCGCAGAACCAGCGTTTCAGCTACTACTATTCTTTCGTGAAAGATACCTTAAACACCCAGGAAGTTACGAAAGAACTGATGAATCTTGATATCACTAAAAACGGTTCGGCATTTTACAGCCACGATGTGCATGTCTCGGACTCTACAATGACAGCTTATTTCGAAAAGCAGATTAAAACCACCGGCTCAATGAATGTTGACACCAGAATGATGTCGCAGAGAAAAGGAACAGTAAAGTACCGGATTATTAAAGAGTATCCCGATTTTAAGATCGCGTCAGTGCTGAATATCGGAATGGATTACTACAAAGTATCAGATGACCGTAAATTAATTTGGAAAATACTCCCCGACAGGCAAAAAATTGGGGACTTCAATGCACAGAAAGCCACCACGGAATTTGCAGGGAGAAAATGGGAAGCCTGGTTTTCTTCGGAACTTCCGTTTCAGGACGGGCCTTACAAATTCCACGGATTGCCCGGATTGATTATTAAACTTCAGGATCATACCGGAACGCATCAGTTTGAATTGGCAGGAATTTCGAAATTTACAGAATCACCTGAAAATTTTTCAGGTTTTGGAGGAGGAAATAAGGTCATCGAAATTAACCGGCTTCAGTACAGAAAACTGTATCTGGAAGACCGCAATGATCCGGCAAAAGTGATTAAGCAGGCAATGGCTAACGGCGCGGCATTGAAGTTTACCGATCAGAGCGGGAATGTTATTCCCCCGGCCCAAATGATCAAAAACAGAGAACAAAACGCGAAATCAAAAAATGCGAAAGACAATAATGTCATTGAAGTCGATTTGCTGAAGTGACTTTCTGAATTCCTGACAACTTTCATATGAGCTTTAAATAATATTTTCCCTAACTTTAATCTATCAAAATTCCTAAAATTTTAAAGTCATGGAAAACCACAACCTTACCCACGAATTTCCTGAATACGAAGACAGAATCAATGTCCTGAAGCTGAATGACAACGATTTTAAGAAAATGTATGTGAATTATGAGGAAGTAAACGCGCTCATTCAGCATTATGAAGAAGGAGAACAAAATCACACCACCGACGAACACTTAACCGATTTACGCAAAAAAAGGGTTCATTTAAAAGACAATCTTTATTCCTACTTAAGGCAAAACTAAAATGACATACCATCATATATTCCAAAGCGGCTCAAAAAGCCGCTTTTTTGGCACCTTATTTTCTGTATACTCGGGAAATGGATCTGTTGAAATACTTTTTAATCATACCGTTCTTCCTCCTTTCCTGTTCTGATCAACAGGATTTTACTGAGGTAAAAAACCAATATTGGGATATGTTTAGAAAAAAGAAAACAGACACAGATACTGCAGTTACTGAAACTGTTACAAATCCTGTGATCAAAACCACGCCCAAAAGCAACCCTGGTAATGATAATCAACGCAAAGGCGTGGTGAAATTCGCGTACCGCTATCTCGGAACTCCTTATGTTTATGCGGCGGCAGATCCCAACACCGGTTTCGACTGTTCAGGCTTTATATATTATGTGTACAGGCATTTTGGATTTGAAGTCCCGAGGTCTTCAAAAGAATTCCTCCATTTCGGGCAGGAAATCTCTGTTGATCATGTGCAGGTTGGTGATTTACTCATCTTCTACGGCACCGACCTACAGACTCCGGAAGTTGGTCATATCGGTATCGTTTCACGGGCTGCCGGCAGCAACTCCGATTTTATACATGCTTCCAGTGGGAAAGCAAATGGTGTCACAGTTTCCAGCCTTTCTTCTCCTCATTATACAGCAAGATTTGTAAAAGCAATCACCGTAATAAGCACTTCGGAGAAGTAAAATAATACGCGCCGGATTCCCGAAAACACAATCTTTTGCCGGACAGAATTAAACTTTCTATAATTTTCTGTATTAATTTCTGTTAATTCTATATCACTTTGCAAATTATCCGACAAAAAAGTTTACTTTTGCACCGTCAAAAAACGATTATGCAAAACATTAGAAATATCGCAATCATTGCGCACGTTGACCACGGAAAGACTACATTGGTCGACAAAATCATTCACGCCACCAGTGTATTCCGCGAAAATCAGGAATCAGGTGATCTTATCATGGACAATAATGACCTTGAAAGAGAGCGTGGAATTACCATTTTATCAAAAAACATTTCGGTAACTTATAAAGACACCAAAATTAATGTAATCGATACTCCAGGTCACGCCGATTTCGGTGGTGAGGTGGAAAGAGTATTGAAAATGGCTGATGGGGTTCTGCTTTTGGTAGATGCCTTCGAAGGACCAATGCCTCAGACGCGTTTCGTACTTCAGAAAGCTTTGGAATTAGGATTAAGACCGGTTGTGGTCATCAACAAAGTTGATAAACCTAACTGCCGTCCGGACGAAGTTCATGATCAGGTTTTCGATCTGTTCTTCAACCTTAACGCAACCGAAGAGCAGTTAGATTTCCCTACGTTCTATGGTTCATCTAAACAGGGCTGGTTTAACTCTTCATTAGAGCAAACCGAAAATATCTTCCCGTTATTGGATGGGATTTTAGAACACGTTCCTGCTCCGGAAGCTAAAGAAGGTCCGCTGAGAATGCAGATTACTTCACTCGATTTCTCTTCTTTCTTGGGAAGAATCGCGATCGGAAAAATCACCCAGGGTTCTGTAAAAGAATCTGAATGGGTAGGTCTTGCTCAGGAAGACGGCAACATCATCAAAGGAAAAGTAAAAGAATTATACGTTTTCGAAGGTCTTGGTAAAAAGAAAGTTCAGGAAGTAAAAGCCGGAGATATCTGTGCAATCGTAGGTTTCGATAAATTCCAGATTGGGGATTCATTCGTAGATCTTGAGAATCCGGATCCATTGCCGCGTACAGCAATCGATGAGCCGACCTTGAACATGACTTTCTCTATCAACAACTCCCCTTTCTTCGGAAAAGACGGTAAATATGTAACTTCAAATCACCTGAAAGAAAGGCTGATGAAGGAACTGGAGAAAAACCTAGCTTTAAGAGTTGAGCCAACTGAAGATGCAAATACGTTTTTGGTATTCGGACGTGGTATTCTTCACCTTTCGGTTTTAATTGAAACCATGAGAAGAGAAGGTTACGAAATGACCATCGGTCAGCCGCAGGTAATTCTGAAAGAAGTTGACGGTGTTAAATGTGAGCCTTATGAATCTATGGTTGTCGATGTTCCGGAAGAGTACGCTTCCAGAGTAATCGATTTGGCGACTCAGCGTAAAGGTGATCTTCATATCATGGAAACCAAAGGTGAAATGCAGCACATGGAATTCGAAATTCCTTCACGTGGTTTGATCGGACTGCGTTCTCAAATGCTTACCGCAACAGCGGGTGAAGCAATTATGGCACACCGTTTTGTAGATTACAAGCCTTTCAAAGGAGCAATCCCGGGAAGACTGGTAGGCGTATTGGTAAGTAAAGGTCAGGGACCGGCTACAGAATACTCTATCGCTAAACTTCAGGACAGAGGAAAGTTTTTTGTTGATCCGGGCGAGGAAATCTACGAAGGTATGATCATCGGTGAGCAGAACAAACCTGGCGATCTGATTGTGAATATCGTGGAAGCCAAGCAGCTGAACAACATGCGTGCATCAGGGAAGGATAAAGACGGAAGTATTGCTCCGAAAATCTTATTCTCTCTGGAAGAATGTATGGAATACATCCAGGGCGACGAAGCCATCGAGGTAACTCCAAACTTCATCAGAATGCGTAAAAAGATTCTTTCTGAAAACGAAAGAAAGCGTATCGAAAGAGGTGCAAAAGGATAATTCCTTTTTTATATAAAGCAGAAGCCCCGTTTTTACGGGGCTTTTTTATTAGCCGTACTGTTTGTGATCATCAATCTTTTACAATCAAAATTTCTCAGAAGTACAGCGGTGCGAATTTTGTTGCTTGTTCGTGTACTCCTGTCGGTCAATCCGTTCTTGTTATAAGACGCCTGCCAGTACATCACCAGAATTCAATAACTTTATTTAAATATTCAATAATGAAAAGAACCAAATTTACGCTTTTAGCGCTGGCTGCCACGATGCTGTTTTCCTGCACGGCACAGCAGAATGCCACCACTGAAAACACATCTCAGGAACAGACCGCGTCGCAGGGACAGAACAGCATTGATCGTTTTGCCGACATTGAGGTACTTCACTACGACGTCCCGGGCTGGAACAATCTGACTTTAAAAGAAAAAGAATATGTCTATTACCTTAGCCAGGCCGGCTATTCAGGCCGCGATATTACCTGGGATCAGAACTATGAGAACAACCTGACCATCCGCCGTGCCCTTGAGCATATTTATCAGAATTACAGCGGTAACAAAACCACGCAGGACTGGCAGAATTTCGAAATTTACCTCAAACGCATCTGGTTCGCAAATGGCATTCACCATCACTACTCCAACGAAAAGATGAAACCTGCGTTTTCCAGAGCCTATTTAGACCAGCTTTTAAAAGACACAAACACACCCCTGAACGCCACCGTGGCTGATATGCTTTTTAATGATAAAGACAGTAAAAAAGTCAATCTCGATCTGAACAAAGGCCTTTTGGAAGGCTCCGCCGTTAATTTCTACGGTGACGGCGTTACGGCAGATGAAGCTGACCGTTTTTACGCCAATATGAAAAGTACTGATCCAAAGCGTCCGCTTTCAACCGGCCTGAACTCAAAGCTGGTTAAAGAAAACGGTAAGGTGACAGAAAAAGTCTGGAAAAGCGGTGGAATGTACGGCAAGGCAATCGACCAGATTACCTACTGGCTCGAAAAAGCCAGAACCGTAACCGAAAACCAGAAGCAGGCAAACGCTTTAGCCTTGCTGATCAAATACTATAAAACCGGCGACCTCAAAACCTGGGACGATTACAACGTAGCCTGGGTAGATGCTACCGAGGGAAATATCGACTATATCAACGGCTTCATCGAAGTCTACAGCGATCCGCTTGGCCACAAAGGCTCCTATGAAAGCGTAGTGCAGATCAAAGACTTCGACATGTCTAAAAAGATGGAAGTCCTTTCGAAGCAGGCACAGTGGTTTGAAGACAACTCTCCGCTCCTGACTCAACACAAAAAAAAGAACGTGGTAGGCGTCAGCTATAAAACCGTGATCGTTGCCTCAGAATCGGGCGATTCATCTCCCAGCACCCCGATTGGGGTCAACCTTCCCAATGCTGACTGGATCCGCGCTGAGCACGGTTCCAAATCCATTTCGCTGGGCAATATCATCGATGCCTACGATAAAGCTGCCGGTTCGGGCCGTCTCAAAGAATTTGTTAATGACGACGAAGAACTCCGTCTGGCGAAGCAATATGGTGAGCTGGCAAGCAAACTGCACACCGCGCTGCATGAGGTTATAGGACACGCCTCAGGACAGATCAATCCGGGTGTGGGAACACCGAAAGAAACGCTGAAAAGTTATGCCTCCACCATGGAGGAAGGCCGCGCGGACCTCGTGGGTCTTTATTTCCTCTATAACCCTAAACTGCAGGAACTTGGCCTGACCGATGACTGGAAAGGGGTTGGTAAAGCAGCTTACGACAACTATATCCGTAACGGATTGATGATGCAGCTGGTGCGGCTGGATCCCGGAGCCGATATCGAAGAATCGCACATGCGGAACCGCCAGTGGGTCAGCGCCTGGGTCTTTGAAAAAGGGATGAAGGACAATGTCATCGAAAAGATGACCCGTAACGGGAAAACCTATTTCAATATCACCGATTACGACAAACTTCACGATCTTTTCGGGCAGCTGCTGCGCGAAACCCAGCGCATCAAATCTGAAGGAGACTATAATGCCGCCAAAAATCTGGTTGAAAACTACGGTGTAAAAGTAGATCAGGAGATGCACAAAGAGGTTCTGGCGCGTAATGCCCAATATAAGGAAGCGCCTTACCGGGGATTTGTCAATCCTTACATTACGCCTGTTAAAAACGCCGGTGGTCAAGTTACCGACTATATCTTAAAATATCCCCAGACATTTGCGGAACAGATGCTGCGATATTCTAAAGAATACAGTTTCCTGCCCGACCATAATTAAATATGAAGCCGCCTCAATAGATTGAAGCGGTTTTTTTAGGGAAAAAGCAGGTGTTATTTATACAAAAAATAAGATTGCACCTTGACTAATTTTTATGTAATATTAGCCGGCCAATTATGCGTTGTGTTAAAAAGTAACCGTCTTTCGTTCGATTGTCAAGAGAACCGTTGTAGAAGTATTATGGTAATGTGTTTACTCATAACCAATTTTTTGTGGGCGAAATCTCCGGACACTAGATATTTAATAGACAGTTTAAAAAGAGAATTACAGCGTAAAAAGCAAGATGATCAAACACAGATTTCCATATACAACCAGTTAAGTTTATCGTACAGAAAGATAGCTCCAGACAGTAGTATTTTCTACGCGACACAGGCCCTAAAACTTGCAGATTCCCAGAACTCACAGATTGAAAAAGGCGACGCCCTTCAGAACTTAGGAATCTCTTATTTCTATGGTAATGACTTCAAAAAATCTTTAGATTATTTATACCAGTCTTTGAAAATTCGGGAGAAAATGGCCGACCCCGAGAAAATTGGTCATACGCTGAACAGCATTGCGAACGTGTATTATAATCTTAACAATGTTTCAGAAGCACTGATTTATTACAAAAGGGCGCTGGCACTTGCCCGTAAAAACCGTGATAAAAAAAGGGAAGCAGCCATTCTTAACAATATGGGCAGTCTATATGTTTCCAATAACCGGGTTGATACTGCATATGTACTGTTAAATCAATCTGTCGCCTTACTTGAGCATCTTCGGGATTCGCCTACTTTAAGCAGTTCTTATAATAATTTGGCGCAACTCTACCGTAAAAACGGGGCATACACCAAGTCTTTGCAGTATGATGAAAAAGCGCTGAAAATCAATAAACAAATGGGCAGGAAATGGGAAATTTCCTATATCTCTAATTCTATCGGAGAAACCTATTTACTGATGAAAAACTATAACAAAGCTTATGAATATTTCAATGAAGCGCTGCGGACTGCAGAACAACTGCAGAACCGCGACATCCTGCTTTTCAGCTACCGTTCATTGACTAAATATTACAGTGCTGTAGGAAATTACGCTCAGTTTGATAACTTTTTTCACAAATACGAAGAAACGAAAGATGCCATTTTTACCAACCAGAACACCAGCTCTATCGCAGAGATGCAGGTGAAATATGAAACAGAAAGAAAAGAAAAGGAAAATGCGCTACAAAAACTCCAGATTGCGAAACAGAGAAGTTTAAAAAATTCATTTATTTTCCTTTCCATACTTGTTCTCATTATTGTGGTAATTCTATTCTTCAGGTTTCAGGTGAAGAAAAAACTAAGCTCAGATCTTGAAGTTTTGGTGAAGAAAAGAACGCACGAGTTGCTTGTCAATCAATCCAAACTCACGGAAGCACAAAGAATCGGGAAATCCGGCAGTTGGGACTGGGATTTTGTAAATAATCACCTGAGCTGGTCCGATGAGCTTCCTGTGATCTTAGGTCAAAACAATAAAGACCTTAACTGGATTGCGGTATTGCGAACCATCCATCCCGACGACCGTCCCCGAATCCTGGATATCATCCGAAAGAAATTTAATGATTATGATCAAAATCTGGTATTCGATTTCAGAACGATAGCACACCGCAGCGTAAAAAAGTACGTCAGTGTGTATGCCGAAATAACGAAAGACCTTGCAGGAAACATTACTTTGATTCAGGGAAACATTCAGGATATTACCGAACGTAAGCTGGCAGAACTGGCCCTCATCGAAAGTGAACAGTTATACCGCCAGCTTATCAGTGCTTCACCGGATGCCGTTTTTCAAATTGATGCCCACGGACTCATTGTTTTTGCCAGTCAGCAGAGTAAAAAACTTTTCAGGATTTCTGACGAAAGTATGATCACCGGAACCCATATTGATAAATGGATCGCTAAAACTGACCACTTTCGGGTAAGTGAGAATTTCAAACTCGAAAGCCCACAGAATACGGGCAGAGATCTTCACGTTACTTTACAGAGGAAAGATGGAAGCACGTTCTCTGGGGAGCTGCGGACCGCAAAAATCAGCGATTCGGAAGGAAAACCCATTGGCTTTATTGTCGTTGTAAGGAATATTACAGACCGGAAAGAGGTAGAACAGCGCATTTTGCGGAATACCATCGAAACAGAAGAGCGCGAAAGACAGCGGTTTTCTGAAGATTTACATGATGGCTTAGGACCACTGCTCTCTACCGCAAAAATTTACCTTGAACTTATTTCTGCCAGAATGGAAAAACCTGTAGAGCAACAGGAATTTATCAGAATGACCGATGATCTTCTGCATGAATCCATCAGAAGCACCCGGGAAATTGCAAATAATCTCGCACCCAATTTATTAAATGATTTCGGACTGATTGAGGCGCTTCGGGTGTATGCCGACAAAATCAATAAAATGAATACTGTGGCTGTCAATCTTACTATTGATGAAGGTTTTCCTGATTTACCGAAACAGATAGGCGTGGCACTCTACAGAATTTTATCTGAACTGCTGAATAATTCACTGAAACACTCCGCAGCAACCAAAATTGAAATGGAACTTCACGCAAGCAGTGAGCAAATAGAGATTAAATATTCGGATAATGGAATTGGGTGCGACATAAACAAAATACTTTCTTCGCCCACGAAAGGATTGGGCCTGTCGAACATCATGTCGCGCGTAAAATCGATAAACGGGCAGTGTAACTTTTCTTCCGTTCCGGGTAAGTATTTCAGGACAGAAATCACCCTTTCGGCCCTTGTCGAAAAAGAGCATCCACTTCAAACTTCATTAAATACATGACAGACATTATAAAAATAATCTTAGCTGACGATCATGCCATTTTTCTGAAAGGACTGCGCATGATGGTTAATGAATGCAGTAATTTTAAAGTAATTGGAGAAGCTTCTAATGGTCGGGAACTTTTAGACCTTTTAGACCAGATAAGTCCGGATATTATACTTACGGATATTAAAATGCCCGTGATGAACGGCGTTGAGGCAACAAAAGCAGCAGTCGAAAAATATCCTCATCTAAAAATCATGGCACTTACCATGTTCAGTGACCTCAAATATATGCGTCTCATGGCAGAAGCGGGAGCCAGTGGATTTATTCTTAAAAGTATCGGCAAGACCGAGCTGGAGTTGGCCATCAATACCGTAAGCAGCGGTAAAACTTATTTTTCTCCTCAGTTACTCGGCGAGATTGCAGAGTCCGACCCGGTAGAATCATCCGGAATCTATCTGAAAGATGTAAATGAAAGGCTTACCGAGCGTGAACTTGATGTACTGCAGTACATTGTTAAAGGCTTCTCCACTCAGGAAATTGCCGACCGGTTATTTATCAGTAAAAGAACCGTGGAAGGCCATCGTGCAAACCTTATTCTGAAAACCGGGACCAGAAATGTCGTAGACCTAGTTATTTACGCCATCCGAAACCGCCTTGCTATTGTTTAGAGAAAAAAGAGGTCTTATTTTATCATTTTCGTAGCAGATCTTCCAAACATTTTTTTGCGACAGGTATTTTTACGCTGACCTGATTTTTCTTATTGTACTAATTTCACATTGTACAAGTTTAATCTATGACAAAAATCGCAATAGTAGATCCGCATCCCGCTTTTCGGGATAGCTTAGGGATGATGCTTCATGAATTTCTAGCCGAAATTCAGATTACTGGTGTCGAAACCAGTCAACAGTTTGTTTCAGACCTCGACCAAATTTCCCCAGACCTCGTCATCATCGATAGCAGACTGCCCGATAGAAGCGGTATAGAGACCGCCATAATCGCATTGGCCAAAAAGCCTTTGCTGCATATTATTATGCTGATTATGTTTCCGGAGGACCAATATGTTCAGAAAGCGAGAAAAGCAGGAGTAAAAGGTTTTCTGCCCAAGCCGCCGGGGCTCAAAGAACTTAGGGATGCCTGTGATACAGTAATGAGTGGCGGGTCTTACTTTCCTGCTGAAATAAAAATGCCGTAAAAAGAGAATCTAAAATCACGTAAAAATACGCTAACGCGGCGCAGCCAAAAAATTTAACTTCGCCATTATAAATCACATGATTGCAATCACTAATCTTTTATTTTCAATATCTAACTAAAAATTATTATGAAAAAAAACTCCTTATTTAACAAAAAACATGGTGCCCTTTTATGTGGGCTCATGCTCAGCTTTGCGGCTGCTTCATCTTTGTCGGCACAGTATTTTTCAAAAGTGACCACAGGAACAATGGTGAATACACCAATCAAAACCTACAGTGCTTCGTGGGCCGATTATAATAACGACGGTTTTGACGATATGCTTATTGTGGGGAATTTAGATTCCCCCTCCACACTGTATAAAAATAACGGGGACGGTACTTTCACCCCCGAGACCGGCAATGTGATTTATACCACCACCGGAACTTCTATCGCCGCTACATGGGGCGATTATAATAATGACGGGAATATTGATCTGTTCATCTGTAATACAGCAAATAGCGGCCCGGCAATGGCAAAAAACTTCTTGTACCGTAATGATGGAAATGGTGTTTTTACCCGTATTACGGAAGGCGATATCGTGAATGATACCGACTGGTCCCTGAGCGCTGCTTGGGCAGATTATGATAAAGACGGTTTCCTGGATTTATATGTGGCCAACTACACCGGACCAAACAGGCTATACCACAATAATGGAGACGGCACTTTCACAAAAATCACCAGCGGTGCGGTGGTTACCGATGTGAATGACACCTACGGTGCCTCTTGGGTAGATTATGATAATGATGGCTGGCAGGATTTATACGTGGTGAATTATTTCAGCGATACGCTGCCCGGACAGAATAACTGTCTCTACCGCAATAATGGCGACGGAACTTTTACCAAAAATACAACTTCTGTTATTGCCAACGATTCGGCGCTTACCCAGGGTGCCTCGTGGGGAGATTTCAATAATGACGGATTAATGGATCTCTACATGACTGTCAACCATTTCGCGGATGTAAAGCACCATCTTCTTTACAAGAATACCGGTAACGGTAATTTCGAACTCGTAAACTCCGCCCCTTCTATTGACGGAGGGGTCGCATTCGGCTCTGCATGGCTTGATATGGATAATGATGGATACCTCGATCTCAGTGTTTCCAATAACGGGGGAACTGCATTGCGCCTGAATTATCTCTACAAAAATAATGGTGACGAAACTTTCACCAATCAGACTTCAGACGTTACAACGCTTACGCCAATCCGTGATTATGCCACGACAATTTCAGATTATAATAATGATGGATATCCGGATATTTTTACTCCATCCTACTCCCCAGCACTACAGCATGGTCTTTACAAAAATAACGGAGGTACCAATAACTGGATCAGTTTGCGCTTACAGGGAGTTGAATCTAATCGTTCAGGGATTGGAGCCCGGGTTTATTGCTATGCCAACGGAATGATGCAAACCCGTGAGGTTTCTTCCACTTCCGGACAATATACCGGCAGCAGTTTGGTGCAAACCTTCGGAATTGGGGCAGCCACCACAATTGATACCATTCACATCGAATGGCCTTCAGGAATCCGCCAGATTATTACTAATCCGCAACCTAATCAGATCTATAATATTGTGGAAACCGCTGCTCTCGCAACACATGAAAACTTCAAAAGCAAATCGCTTACAATATTCCCGAATCCGGCAAAAGCTGATGGAAATATCTATGTAAAATCCATGAAAACAGGTGCCTATGATTTAACTGTTACTAATTATGCAGGTCAGCGCCTGAAAACCCTCAAGGTTAAACTGGAGAGCGGAAAAAGCAAAGAAGTAAACCTGGGATTATTACAGCCGGGAGTATATATCGTCACCACTTTCAATCATGAAGAAAGTGTTTCACAGAAGCTGATTATTGCCAAATAAAATTTCAAGGATTTCGGCTCAGATGAGCTTGAACGTTACTACAGTTTTAGCCTCTCAGTCCTTTTGGAATTGAGAGGTTTTTTAATTTTAATCAGATTACCGACAGACCTGGAGCTTTTCCAATTTCAAAATAAATTTGCGCCTTTAGTTCAAGAATCCGGCTTGGGACTTTTAGATATAATGGTTCTCATTACACCCGGCAGCCACCGCTGCAGACCTACGAAAAGTCTGCCGTGCGCCGTGAACACGTAATTTCTTTTTCGTCTGATCACCGCCCTTACCATTACTTTTGCGGCTTTCTCAGCGGGCCATATTAAATTGGCCGGACGCGGATCTGTCCTCTCGGGATGCCATACGCCGTCATTATCCATCCTTGCAATTTCAGAAGCCACGAATCCCGGATGCAGCGTCGTGCAGCTCACTCCTGTACCCATCAGCTCCACCTGAAGACTGAGTCCGATGGAATGTACTGCCGCTTTTGAGGCGCCGTACGCACTCAGATTGGGATTGGGAAGAAAAGCACCCACGCTCCCTACAAGACCGATTCTTCCTCCTGTCTTCTTTAAATGCGGCAGTGCGTATTTCACGGTTAGCGCTAAACCGGTTACATTCCCCTGTAACTGCCTGCTCCAGTCTTTAGCGGTCAGATTTTCTATGCTTCCGAAAACGCCGAAGCCCGCATTCGCCATCACCACATCCATCCTTCCCCAAGCCAGAATCAGCTGCTCCACCGCCATCTCAATGCCAGATTCATCCAGAATGTCGCACGGTATTACGAGGGCCTCACCGCCGGATGCTGCAATTTCTGCTGCCAATTCTTCCAGAAGGTCCCTGCGCCTGGCGGAGAGCACCACTTTGTAGCCCAGTCCCGCCCATTCCCGCGCCAGTGCTTTGCCGATGCCCGACGAGGCACCGGTAATCCATACGACGTTTTCTTTTGAATTTTTCATGATCTGTATTTTGGTATGCGTAAATGATCAAGTGGCAACAAATATAATAAAGGCTGCTCAGTCCAAACCAAACGCAGCGGTACAGGCGGATTCATTCACGGAATAATAGTATTGCCCGACTTCGTCATTGGAGTGCATTCAGTTCACAGGTCAGAAGTTCGTAGTTCTCTTCATCAAAACTTACCAGCATTACTTTTTCAACCGCAGTTTGCCCTTCCAGGAAGCGTGCTACGGTCGCTACTGCAATTTTTGCGGCTTTGTCTTTCGGAAACCGGTAAACTCCTGTACTGATCGCCGGAAAAGCCACCGTGCGGCATCCGTATTCCACCGCGAGTTCCAGTGAGCACGTATAACACTGCGCCAGTTTTTCTTCTTCGTTGCGATTTCCGTTATTCCAGACCGGGCCCACCGTATGAATGACATATTTTGCGGCCAGCTTTCCCGCAGTGGTAATCACCGCTTCACCTATTTTACACCCACCCTGTTTTGCTACAATCTTCCGGCATTCCTCCAGGATTTCTTTTCCGCCGGCACGGTGAATAGCTCCGTCTACCCCGCCGCCGCCCAACAGCGAAGTATTGGCGGCATTTACCACCGCATCCGCAGGAACTTGGGTGAGGTCTCCTTTGATAATTTCTATTTTGGAAGTTGACTGGATCATGTGATTATTGAAGATCTTAAGGTTTTTTTACAAATCAAATATAAAAAATTACCACCAACCGGTTTCGGGTGAAAACACGGTTTGGGAAGAACGCAAGAGGTTTGAAAATTTGAATAAAAGAATCAGCTGCTTATTGACCCGCAGGTTACAATACTTACCCCAGACAGAACAGCTATGGTAAATGCGGTTTTAGCAGTTGTTAAGACAGCAGTTTTACCTCAATACCTTTTCGCAGAGTATGGTGTATTTCTGCAATCTGATCGACCTTTTTGATGAGAGCGGAAATCTCTTCGGGCGTCATTGCAGGCGCCTCGACGGAAACTTCGTAAAAAATATTCCTGGCAGATTCGCCTTCGCCCCCGAATTCTCCGGAAACTGATATTTTTACTGCCGAGATTTCTACATTTTCCTTTTTAGCTTCGCGATACAAATCATTACAAAAACAGGTGGCCAGAGAAAGGAATAAAAGTTCGCCACCATTAACCGAAAGACCATAGCCGTCCGCCTTTGTATCGATGGTCATATCTTTCAGATTAGCTTCAGTGCTGACGGTAATTTCGTTACTCCGAAAGGAATTGGTTATGCATGCTGAAATTTTCATTGTTCTTCACCGTTAAGCGGTCCCCCGCGAATATTATCTATTATAACAATCGTCTGATCTGTAAGTTGGCTTAATTCTACCTCTAAAGTCGCTCAACTTTATAATCGTCCAGCATTACCGTAGCGTACGCTTTTTACCCGGATTTTATCATCACTTCAGGATTGAGCAAAAAGATTGATTTTTACAAACCTGTCAGCGCTCCGTTTTCTCTGTTTGGTCTTTAATTTCCCTGTTCGGTTTTCCTGTCAAGGAAAGTCTCTATCATCGGAACAACAAGATTACTTTCTTTAAAGTCCGGTGTCAGTGTAGTAATTTCTCCGATATACTGTCCATGTCCGCCTGGAATTATAGCTAATTCTGAATGGGCAATCTTTCTGTGAAGTTCCAGAGCATGTTCTGGAGTAATGACGTCCCTGTCTCCAATTATAATAAGGGTTGGTGCCTGTATGGACTTAATGGGCGCGTCGGGAATGTCTTTAAAGTTCAGCATTCTCTTTACATCCCGGTCGTGCATTATCGGTAAGCCATTAGGGTCAGCTGCCACTTTTTTATAACCGGCTTTCAGTGGTGCAGGCATATTATCGAGCGTAGCCTGCTTCATAAAATCCCAAAACCACTCTGGAACGCCGTTGCGTTTGGCAAGTGGCGAACCTAAAATAATCTTGCCCACAATTTCAGGATGTCTTATGGCAATCTGCATAGTCGTTGTTCCACCGTTGCTGAATCCAAGAAAGTCAGCTCTGTTGATGTTTAAGTTTTTTAGAAGGGTGGCAACATCGTCTGCATCCTGTTCAAAGGTCAGGTCTGCATGTCGGTCGCCTGTTCTGCCATGGGCTTGCAATTCGACTGCGATCACTTTTCTTTTCCTGGAGAGCAAGGGAATGAGTTTCTCAAAATTAGTCTGAATCGTGGAACCGCCACCGTGAATTAAAACGATAGGTTTTCCCTCGCCATAAATCTCGTAATACATTTGAAGTCCGTTCACCACGGAATATCCACTTGTCATTTCAATATTTTTTATGTGCTGAAGCCTCAAAAACGGTCTGATTTTGCTCCGCACTTTTACAGCAGCATAAATCCTGCCTTTTTATACATGGTCTGTTCTTTTTTTCAGTCTCTTAAGAACTTTAGTATATAATTTTGAATTTCTATTCTCTGCCTTTCATTAGCCTTGTCGTCCATTTCATTATGGATGGTATTGGCCAATTTTACTGTTTTTATTTTATACTTTTCAGTTTCCTTCCCGGTCGGTAACACCCCTTCATCTGCCGGTTGATCGCTTGACCGCAATGAATACACCCTGACCTTTTCTGATTTTGGCAAAGGCATTCTCCGGTTGTCTAATGTTATTATTTTTTTAACTGTTCCCGGATATTTCTGCGGGAAAAGCGCGGTCATATCCCCGCCGTTTGAATGTCCGATAAGTGTTATGTTTTTGAAATCTAATTCCGGATTTGTGGTTTTGAGTCTGTTGATAACGAATAAAATATTATCTGCACCACGATCCCAGAACGGCCTTCTTACAGTTTGCGGAATTCCTGTTAAAGGGATTAAACTGTCAGTTTTAAGTTCGTGCTGGATGCTTACCACGAAAAATCCTTCTCTTGCCAAAAATTCCGTCAGATAGGTGTACGCCAAATAATCGCCACCTTTATTCTGCCCATAACCATGACTGAAAATGACCGGTTTCTGTTTTCCGGATACTTTGGAAGCCGGTTTATACACAGCAACAGGAATGGCTCTCTGTCTGCTTTGGTCGTATAAGGTCAAAGTATCCAGACGGTACTTAAATTGGGGTTGGTCTGCAACAGAGTTCCCGGACGTTGAACAACCTGCAAAAAGCGTGATGATGAGAAAATAAAGTAATTTATTCATCTGCTGAAAGTGTTTTTATAGTTATTATTTTGAAATGCACCCCACATGGTGTCTTGAATCCATCATTTCGCAGGAATGAGGATGCTGAGTGCCGTTGAGTCTTTCGTTTTTATTAAATCTTTTATTTAGCTTCCGCATTTCTTATTTCCTTGCAGTTAAAGCTTCCAGTAAATAAAATTTGCATCACGTTTGGTTTCAATGAAGTTTAATTTTTGCAGCAATTTTATTGAAGAACTGTTCTCTTTGAGCGTAGCTGCTGTAATATTGACGGACGGATCAACAGTTAAAACCCAATTAATCAAACATTTTGCTGCTTCCTCTGCATATCCCCTTCCTCTATCGGCTTCTATAAATCCATAGCCAATATCGCAACTGTTATTTAAATGATCAAAGCCTTTAAACCCAATATCTCCAATGATTTCCTCAGTTTCTTTTTTGATGACCATCCAGGATTCGAAGCCTGTTGGAGAACTTACTTTTGATAAATTTGCTATTATTCTTGGTATGTCTAAAGTTTCTGAATCCGGGCAGTTTCTGCCTTTTTGTAATCCCATTCTTTCAAGGATATCGTAGTTTTCATTCAGAATTTCTGCGCAAATTTCCATTGTAAACGGAATTAATAACAGCCTTTCGCTGAAAATTGATTTCGGTAATGGTATTGTATTTTTCAAATAATAAAATTTATAATCTGCGAAGGTAAAAAGGTAGTTAGGTATTGCTTTTATCTGTATCCATATATGGTAAATGTCCCGTTATCTTCTTCATACGGGATGTTCAGTTCATTTAATAGCTGTTCAAATGCATCGGTCGCGTCATGGATTTTGGGACTAACCAAACGGCCCTGGTACTCAGCAAACTGAGGCCTAACTTTAATATATTCAATCGCAAAAAACAGCGACATTCCTTCCTTGTAAAAGGGATTCCAGTCACCTAACCAATGGGGTTGATGATCGATCTGAACTTCTGCGAAAGTTTTATTTTCCAGTATTAATTTTTCAACATAGGGTGGCGCAAATGGTAATTTTGCTACTGCACTTTGTAGCTCCAGCCATTTGGTATCATTCATTACAGCGCTCAGACCTTTCCCGGCAACAACTTTTCTCACTTTTTCCCGCAATTCCCGTGTCTCACCATCATTCTGAATGTAGTACTTATATTTTTCTCTTTCAGAAACATTCGCGTCTTCAAAAATACTGAAGTGTCCCGGATGTTGGTCGCCTTTTTCCATAAGCTTATAATACAGTTATTAAGAAGAACAGGCTGATGCAAACCAAAATTGGAAAATAAAACCGCCCGGAGCAAAATGCTTTTTCTGATTTATCTCGCCTAACGTTTCGGTATTTCTGTTGTCGGGGACTTTTATAACTGATCTTTGTAAATATAACAAAAACAAAAGTTAGCGAAAATCTTTATGAGGTAAAACTTCCACCCCGCTAATAGAAATGTATTGTTTGGCGATGTTTTTTTTATTGCAGATAATTTTGGCTATACGTTTCTGTGCTTGCCGAAAGCGGGCTTTTCGTGGCTGAAACTTTCGACTGAAATATAAATTTCTACCGAAGCACAAATTTTTTATCTGAAAACTTCCCGCCGGCTATTGCCACACCCTTTTAGCAGAGGGACTTTTTATCTAATTTGTTTGAGAATCCAACTCATAGTTTCTTTAGAATCCATAATGCTCCAGGAATGAGGATGTATTGATCCATTTAATCGTTTCCCCTTCTTAAATGTGGTAATTACTTCTGCATTTTTGTTTCCTTTCAGTTGAAGCATATTGATCATTGCGGAAATATTTGTACAGTTTAAATCATAAAGATCTCGATGCCTGTTTTCTAATTGCCATTCGACGCCCGGTTCGGTATAAATTAAGATGGGGATATTTGCGAGATATTTTGCGTTGCCTCCATCTTCTTTCCGATAAGTGAACATAGAGTATTTTTCATATTCATCCGGTAAATCAGTTGGACTTCCTCCAAAAGTAGTATTGAAATCATTAATTACCCAATTGGCTTCGCCAACACCAACTTCCGAAAAATCCCGTTTAATTTCTCTTGCCGCTCTTTGATACATATGTTCAAAATCGAGTGGAACATCAACTGCAAAAATTGCTTTTGGAATAAATGAGGTGTTTTTATCTCTTACCGCTCTTTCTGCAAAAGTAACTGAAAGCATTCCTCCACCGGAAAAACCCCCTAAAACAATTTTATCATTTGAAATAGTATATTCTTTCATCAAATGAATGGCTATTCTGTTGGTTTTATCTAATTCTTCTATCATTTTTGTGGAACCATCCGAGAAATGCGGTAAAATAACTATGAAATTATTTTTTACAGCAAATTTAGGCAGGTCGATTTGCTTTAATACATCTTCAGGTGTTTCACCTCCTCCGTGAAATAAAAATAAAATAGCAGTTGGTTTTTTCTTCGGAACTATTTTCAGGTAATAATCATCAGGATTTTCTAATTTAATCTTCTCTGTTTTCTGAGCGAAAATACTCAAGGTAAAAATAAGAAGAACTAGTATTAAAATTCTGTGTTTCATTTGTGGAGTAGTGTTTGGTAAGTCGTTCTGCTAAGGGTTGGGTATTTCTGTTGGCGGGATAAAAATACGAAAACTTTCTACTTGCTAAAATCTTAGTAAATCGCTAAAATCTTCGATGTAAACTTCAACCCCGCTAATTGAAATACACTGTTATCTGCAGTTACTTTTCCGCGTATTCTTTTTCAAGATAATTTTTAGTTTCTTTGAAATATTCAGACAAACCTGAAAACTCATGTTCTCCAGGATACCAATTTGCAAATTTCCAATATCTCCATTTTTCATTTACATTTTTAGGTGGAATTAAAAGAAAATATTGTTCTTCGTCTTTTCCTGCAATTAGAATACTATTTTCAAGTTCAGGTAAATAGTTGTAAGATTCAATGGTATGCTTTTCAATATTTCTTAAATAATCAATTTGTTCAACTTTATGAAACGTAGGTTCAACATTGTTTGGAGCACTAAAACCATTAGAAATTTTTAAAAACTCTTTGTAGTCTTCGGGAAGAATAATTCCAAGTCTTTTTTCAACATTTTGGATTTGTTCATTTTTGATAGGCTCAAAACCTAGCCAATTATTTTCAATCTGAAATTTAGTTGCGGTTTCATTTGCTTCTCCAATTTTAACTGAAAATATTGAAATTGCTATCAAAAGTTCTTTCATTGCAGTGTCTTTATGTAATTCTGACTAACGTTAAATTTAAACATTGATAATCAGTTAGTTATATTTTCAAAATTTTATATTTAAAAATAGTGAAATTTTATTCGTTAGCGGCTAAAAACAACTTCGTTTTCGAGTAGGGGAATTGCAGATAACTCCAAATATACGCAATTAATCCATAACCACGAATCATGGTTTTTACTCATTATCAGATGTTTGTGTACACAAAACCATTGCGTATGATGAATAAATTAAATGATGAGTTATCCATAATGCGAATATAATTATTCCATCACCTGTAACGTCCGCAGCCATCCCTACCATAAGCAAACACGATCCCATGTTTTTCGTTCTACTTTATGGCCTATTGCAGGATAGTGTATGGATAGTGTATGGATAGTGTATGGATAGTGTATGAAACTGAACAGTGTAGCGGCTGATACATTTTTAGTCATTGAACTGAAATCCGACAGCCGGATTATTCTGCCGTCTACACGCTCTCCCCACTCACCTTAAAAGTTTTTGATATAAGAATCGAAATCACCCAGCGATTGATCCTCATAGATTTTCGCAAACTGCGCAAACTGGTAAAAACCGTACTTGTACGGATCTGCACCAAGTTCCTCATAATGGTCATTGAAATATTGAACGGGATCCTCTCCCTCCGGAACCGGATTAGGCAGCTGTTTTACCATTTTCTTTGCATAGTCGTAGCACTGTTTCAGCTCCTGCGTATGCCCGGTTTTCCTCCAGTACAGGATGGCAATGGTATTGGCAGTGTACTCATTGCGGTACAGGTTGGGGTCAGATTTCCCTGAGGCATGCTGCAGCGCATGTCCCATTTCGTGAGCCACATAAAAGCCGTTGAAAAAATACCCAAACATCTTTTCCCCTTCTTCAGCGCTGCCCGCCAGTTTGGCGAAAAAGGCCTTCTGCTCAGGAATAACCTCACGCCACACCGGAAGATTCACCTGATTGCTTTTGCTTGAGTAAAAGATCAGATAAGGCTGCGTATTCACAATGGCCGACGGCGTCACGACAATCACCGGTGCGATGGCATTCACTTTAACCGTGAAATCTTTAACGACAGTATTGGCATCAGCGGTGAGTGCTGCAGCGTCGTGGTAAAGTTTAAACATTTTCCCTTGCGCATGCATACTTAATGATGCGGAGAACAACATAAGGATCAGAATTTTTTTCATGGCAGTGTTTTTTATAGGGAGTCGGTTCCCCGGTGAAATAAGTAATCAGTCCAGACTGGAAGAAGAAACAACCTCCCTTTTTCAATACCGTGAAATTACAAAAACACCTCAAAAAAGCACTGCGTGTTTTCACCCATTTACAATGACGGGTGTATAATGCTAATAAGATCAAGGGTTTCGCTGAAGTTAAACAGACAGTTCCTGTGCTTCAAAAATCTTCACAGGCTTCTTATCCTCGCCGATTGCAACAAGCGTAAAATCGCCGCTCACCGCCTTTTCTCTCATATCCCTGTACATTTCCTCAATGTAAATATCGATAGAAACCTTCAGGCTGCTGTTTCCTACATATTTCACACGGCCAATAAGTTCAACCAGTGTATCTGCAGGAATAGGTTTTTTGAAATCGATGCGGTCGCAGCTTACAGTAACAAAAGATTTGCGTGCAAAGCGCGTGGCCGTCATAAAGGCAACTTCGTCCATCATTTCCATAACTTTGCCTCCGAACATCGTGTTGTGATGATTGGTGGTGTTGGGAAAAACGACTTTAAAAACGTGAGTTTCAGAAGATTTAATTTGGTCTTCGTAATTCATCTCTGTATATTTTATAATTAAACATTGAAATGAATAAAATCCTGGAGATTTTACTTCAGATCGCGAAAGTTTTTTGGGGATCCGACTTACTCCTAAAGCAGATTACGGTTGCGCGACAGTTCGTGAGTTACACACGATTCACCCTTTACAGGCTGCAAATATAGAGAAAAAATCCAGTCCCGAAGCAGGTCTCTGCTTTTGTATTAAAATTTGTATTTCAGGTCTGGTGAAGAGGTTGAAGTAAAAACCCATCACAACAAGCGTCTACCTGAGTTGAAGGGAAATAAAGATCTTCCACTAACCTGCCGCTCAGCCAAAAGACGCTCACGGTTCGCGATGCGGCCTGTTTTGTGCTATTCTGAAACCAAGATCATCAATTTTAAATTTCAATGGGTGACTCCGTCTGCGGGTGGTCGACATTACGCTGCGTTCTGCGTCACAAAAACCTCCCCCACGGAAAATACGGTAAGAGCCATAAACTTCGGTGTCGTAAAGGTCTGTACACCATTCCCACACATTGCCCAGCATATCATAGAGTCCCCAGGCATTGGGTTCCTTCTTTCCCACCTTATGGGTTTTGTTTTCTGAGTTCTCTTTATACCAGGCAATTGATTCCAGTTCACCGTACCGTATTCCTTTTGTCCCTGCTTTGCAGGCATATTCCCATTCGGCTTCTGTGGGTAAGCGGAAGCCGTTTGCTGATGCATCAAAGATGATTTCTCCGCTTTCATCATCAGTTGCATAACAGGGTTTCAGGTCATTCTGATCCGAAAGTTTATTGCAGAACAGCACCGCATCCTTAAAAGTTACGGTTTCTACAGGCAGATCACCTCCTTTAAAAGTGCTTGGATTTTCATTGGTAACCTCAGAATATAAGTCCTGGGTCACAAGATATCTGGAAAGCAGAAAGGGTTCGATACCAACCGTCCATCGCGCTTTGGTTCTGTCATCACGCAGCTCAATACTTCCTTTGGGTATTTCAGCCATTTGGCCAAAAACAGCTGACGTCCTCATCGGGCAGCATGTATTTTTAATACTTCAGGAGTTGAATTAACAAAGCGCTTTTTGTTATTTCCATTGAAGTGGGTTAAACTTTTACTTTTATAACCGCGCCCGCCGAAACTACCGATGATCAGTGAGATGACTGGTGTTCCAGTGGGTGTCCGTAGAGCGGTGGTCAGGGAAACAGGGGCCGTCGCGGTTTTCATTTTTGAACAGCATAATTAAGTTCCACTACTCCATTCTTGAATTGATTTGTAGATAATAAATCGAGTTTCGTCTGTTGCCCATATTCAGGAAACAGGCGGATCCCTGTACCAAGGAGTATAGGATTCACAAACAGCCAGTATCCGTCAATCAGGTTCAATGACAGAAGCGAATGGGTTGCCGTAGGGCTTCCGAACAGCAAAATTTCACTTCCCGGCTTGTTTTTAATGTCCAGTAACAGTTCCCCTATCTGATCGCTGAGGAAGGTGGTTTCTGGCCGTTCAGCGTCACGAATTGTTTTAGACAAAACCAGTTTATGGGCGCTTTTATACCATGCTGAATGTTCGGTGTCGTGTCTGGATGCATTGGGCTGCGCAGCGGCATCGGGCCAATACTCTTCCATCATCTCATAGGTTTTGCGGCCGTACAGCGCAGTGTCGGTCTGGCTTATACGATGACCCACATGATCAAATATTTCCTCATCAGCTTTGATCCAGTCCATCTCCCCTTCGGGACCCGCCACAAAACCGTCGAGGGAAATGTGCATAAATGAAATTATATTTCTCATCCTGATATTTTAATGGGTTGTCTGATTTTATAATAATTTGCCCCACCATGATGGAAAAAGAACAGCTGTCGGTCAGGAGTTGCGAACGAAGGAGCTGTGGAGTGACGTCCGTGGATTTCTGTTGGCGGGACTTATAATAACTTGTTTTGTAAATATAACGAAAAGAACAATTAGCAAAACTCTCCATCCCGTAAACTTCAACCCCGCTTATAGAACCAGCGGTTTATTTCGGTGTTTTAGCCAAAATTTCTAGCAGTTGATAGCTGTTATGACTATATGAATCTAATGGAGGATTGGCTGTATAAGTTTTTCTGAGTTTAAGTTGATATTCAAAGTTTTCTTCATAATCAAATCCTTCTATGCTCACCACTTTGGTCCATTCCTGGGAATTCGACTCTTTTATTTTCATGGCTTTGATCGGTTCAAAGTCAGGTGGAATGGCGTAGTCTACATATTTGTCATGTACGGTCGCAGTAACAGTCGAAATGTTGCCGGTATCTTCATCTCTACTGCAACTTATGGTTAACAGCGCAACCAGGGAAAATATGGAAAGCAAGTAAATAATCTTTTTCATTTTTTTCTTTTTAATATCGGCTAACGTTTGGGTATTTCTTTTGTCGGGGCTTCTATAACTTGTTTTGTAAATATAACGAAAAGAACAACTCGCGAAAATCATTATGATGTAAACTTCAACCCCGCTAGTAGAAATGCCTTGTTGCAGTTTTATTATGCAAGTCCATGAGTTCCGAAATATTCAACAATTTTTTTAGAAATATTAATTCTAGAATTTAAATAGCAATCTCCCCCATCCATTACATGGATTTTTTCTTCTCTCCAATCGCTCATATAACCACAAAAACAAAATACATTAATTATTTTTTCTCCATTTTCATTTATTAAAACTGAGTATTGGCGGAAATAATATCTTAAGTCAATTTTTTCGTCATTAAAATTCCTTTTATTAGATTCATTTTCCTTATTCCATTTTTCAATCTTAAGTTTTAACTCATTATTGAATTTATTTACAGCTTCAACCAAATTCGTATTGATAATTTTCAATTCCGATTTTGATAATGTCGTCTTTTTCTCTGTTTTATCATCAAAAACGGCAATATAGTTTCTTTCTTCTAAAGTGTCTGATTTTTTAAATTCTTGAAATTGCACAACGACAGGTTCTAGATTGTCTTTTTTATTACATGAAAATGACGAAAATATGATAAGTAGTAATGTGAATTTTCTCATTAAGAATTTGTTAGATGGCTTTGCGAAAAATTGCGTACAACGTTTGGGTATTTCTGTTGGTGGGGATTATGATAACTGGTTTCTGTAAGTATAACGAAAGGAACAGCTGCTGAAAATATTGATAAAGTAAACTTCAATCCCGCCAATAGAATACACTGTCTAATTCACAATAATATTTCCATTACTATCGTAATTAAATCCCCAGATTATTTCACTTGTAGAAACTAATTCATCATAATTATAACGCTTCTCAGTATATTTTCTAAAATTATTTTTTGAGAGACTTCGGTAGAAATACTCATCCAATAAAAAAAACTTTTTAGTTGGATTTATTGAAGAATCATAATTTTCAAATGTTCGGGTTATTTTCTCGCCAACATTTGTTCCGTTATTCTGATTAAAAAATTCAGTCTTTATTAGATTATCTTTAGAATCATAATAAAATTTTTCAATATACGTCCAGATATAATCATTAGGATCGTTCGGATCATAAGGCATATTGGGAAATGTAGTGATAATTTCTACAAGCTTATTATCTGCGTAAGTGAAGTTTAATTTTTTATTTAGAAAATGGTGTGCCGAAGGAATCTCCTTTGTCAAAATTTGGTTTTGCGGATTTAACGAGTAATTCTTGGTTTCTTTAAGAACAGAAAACTCTGCTGAAGACGAAAAATTTTCAACTAAAACATTTTGATTTGAATAAACTAAAGTTGTAAAAACATTTTTCGAAAAGGCTCCGTTAAATCCCGATGAACTAGAGATGGGTACAAATCCTCCAATTTTTTTTACTAATTTTTCTTGATGATCATATTCAAAATAAAAATCTATTTCATTCGTATTTATCCAATTACCTGATTTATTTAAATCAATTTTAATATTTGTTATTAAAGGGTTTGTTGTTTCATCAAGAATTGGCTCTTCATCTCTTGAACAGGATAAAAATATTGTTCCTAAAAATAAAATTGTAAAGAGTTTCCGCATTTTTTATAATATTACAGCTAACTCCAAATATACGCATTTAACCAACACATCTACAGTTAATTCCCTCAGTAACAAAGAAGATTGCAATTCAAAATCAGAAGACGGAGGAGATGATGATATTATTTAATTTAATGAAGTCAGTTTAAAAACCATCCAAATGTTCCGGTTTTCCCTGAGGTCAGTACAAATTTGCGGGAAAACCCAGGGAAAGCATACCATGCTCGTCTTAAACAACATAAAATGTAAAATGGTGTACAGAATCTTTGCAGTAGTACAACGCAAATCAAACTTTGTGAACCTGCATAAATTTGCCGCCTAACTTTATCGCTTTTTGCTTGCTTTTTGTCATAGAATATGTTAGCTGTAGTTGTAATTTTTTTAATTTTTTTTTGTAGTCATTTTTTTGTATAAGCTAAAAATAGTATTAGCTAAAAATGAACAAATTGAAAGTATCGAAAAGGGTAGAAGAAATTCATCATTTTTTTGTTTAATCAATATCATTGTTCCACATATCAATATCATTTGGGTTATTGATAAGATTTTATTTGTATTAGTCCTTAAAAGAGAAAGAATTCCATAACCTAAAAAGTAAAATATTAGAATAATTGGGAAATATAACTTTGTAAAGTGATTTAGTTTGTTCAATCTTCCCCAAGAAATTGTATGATTAAATCCATTTGGAGCAAAAAAATAAAAAATAACAAATAATCATAATCAGAATTACCAAATAGAATTTACTTTGAAATATTATATTTAAAAATTTCATTTATTTTTTATGTTTAAGCACAATTTTGGCTGCTATTACAGCTAACGTTTGGGTATTTCTGTTGGCGGGACTTGTTATAATTGCTTTTTGTAAATATAACAAAAGGAGCAATTAGCTAAAACCTTCATGATGTAAACGTCAACCCCGCTAATAGAAATACTTTGTTATAGGCAGTTTTTATTTTTCATCGCGCTTATTAATTCCATCGATTTTATTAGAAGGCAAATTTGCATATATTCCACTTACTTTATTAGGTAATGCAATCATATATTCAATTATTACATTTATCAAATCGAATAATTGAGAAACTGTTTCAGGATTATCTGTATCTATTTGTCCTGGATGAACAGCATCATTTCCTGTTACACGAACAACATCAAGTGATTGTTGAACAATTTGGGGAAGTCCTTTCTTAACAAGGTTCTTTATATCTGTGTTTATATTTTCTCCTTGTTCTCCAAGTTCTTTGCATAAAACTTGAATTGAAAGTCGTAATAATGCAGCTGCACCTCGTGGTGATTTATTACTAATTGATGCAGCTTCAAGGTATAAGTTTTTTACATTTTGAGGCATTTCAGTATTTGGGAATGGTGAACTGCCAGTTGTAGGGAAATACATCTTGTCTTTTATCCAAATTGAAGTTTCATTACAATGTTGACAAGTAGCAGAACCTAAAATATTTAACGATTTTTGTGCCCAGTTGTCAAATTTCATATCTCTTGTTTGCCATTCTTGTTTTGCTAGAACTCCACAGTGAGGACAGGTAAAAGAATTCTCTAACGATTTTGGTAGAATATATTTCATTTGTGCTGTGTCTTTTTAAAATTGCAGGTAACGTTCGGGTATTTCTGTTGGCGGGCTTATTAGAATTGCTTTTTGTAAATATAACAAAAAGAACAATTAGCAAAAATCTTTATGATGTAAACGTCAAACCCGCTAATAGAAATACTTTGTTACCTGCTGTGTTTCTATAATTTTTCAGAATAATGTTTGTCAGAAATTACTGGTTCAGCAAATCCAATAGTTCCGTTATTTTCCAATTCAGTTAATTTAATAAATATCTCATTATAATTTTTTTCAAAAGGAATTTCCATAACAAAATAATTTCCTCCCGCCCCTTCGCTTTCACACCCTAAATCTTTGAATTCATCACGCAAATCTTGGGAATCCAGGTTTTCGTCTATCAGAATTATTTGAATTGTTGAGTTTCCACTTGGTTCAACAACTTTTCTGAAAGTCAATCGTTCTTCATAATTGTCATATTCTGCGTATACAATATCACCACAAGAAAATTTTGGCCCATAAAAAGGAATATTATCAATTTTATAAAGTCCTTTTTCAGCATCTATAATTTCTGTCCAAAGAGTTTCAACGACAATTTCGTCGAGAACGTCACTAAAATATCGAACTAAAATCTTTTCAGAATTATAAGATTGCATCATCGTCAAACATTTCTTCAACATTATTTAAGACTTCGCAATCACAATAACCTCCATTTTCTTGAAGCCAATTTTTGACTTCCTGAATGTTTTCTATTTTGTATTCTTGCAAAAATTCATTTGTTAATTTTAACGAATCATCACAATCATATTCACCAAGTTTTTCATCCAAAAAGTCAAATAACTGAGTGAATTTTTCTCTTGAAATTGGAAGCGAATTTTCAAATTCAAGTTTTGCTTTTTCTCTCAATTCTTTTTTGATTTGTTTTCTTCTTTCAATTTCGTTTTTATCTGGCATTTTCCTTTGGATAACGTTTTTTATAAACTTGCAGCTAACGTTTGGGTATTTCTGCAGGCGGGCTAAAAATACGAAAACTTTGCTACTTCCTAAAAACTTAATTAATCGCTAAAATCTTCGATGAAAACTTCATACCCGCTTGTAGAAATACCTTGTTGTACGACTTTTTTTTAAGATTTATTTTTTTTGTCGAATTATAACTCGAGTTCTCTGCGGTAATTTATTGCTGAAAATATAGCTCCAAACATAAATTGAGTCATTTTCCCAACTTATTATTTGCTGCTTCCAAGAATCTTTAGATTCATTAATTATTTTTCCTTTTTGATTTAATTTTTTCGAAATAAGTTTGATATTATTCTTGTAAATTTTAGAAATTATGGAATCATTGTCTTTAGGTTTACTCCAGGCATATTCAATAACTCTAACTACGCTATCTTTTTTTGTGAAAAAGTAAGAAATAGTGTTTTTTAAATTTGCTGTATCTCTCCAAAAAACAAATGGTTGTTCAAATTCATATTTCTTAATATCAGGAAAATAGGATTCACCTAATGTCATCTTATATGGTTTTCTCACTTGAATTCCCTTATTTTGGTCTTCTATTGTACCAATTTCTTCTGCGAATTTTCTTTGAAAATTAAAATTCGTGTTCTTAATGGAATATTCTCTCTGGATTTTTTCATTTTTCTTACAACTCAAAAAAAAGAATAAAGTGAAAATTAGGGGAACTATTCTATTCATGGCTGATTTATAAAATGTCGTACAACGGTTGGGTATTTCTGCAGGTGGGCTAAAAATACGAAAACTTTCTACTTGCTAAAAACTTAATTAACCGCTAAAGTCTTCGATGAAAACTTCGTACCCGCTTGTAGAAATAGCATGTTATCTACAGTTTTTATTTACTAATTTTTTCTCGTTCCTGTTCATTCATTGTCCTAATTTCGTACACCGACATTTTATTATTTTCCATAAAATTTATGATGTTATAAATTGCATTTCCTTTAAGCGTATCATTTTTTAAAGCGAATGTAATTTGTAAAGGGATCTGTGAATTATTGACAATATTTGCTTTGTATTTTTTTAAAATTTGAATGATATCATTCGTCTTAATTGCAGTGCTTTTCTGAATTTTTAAAATATTTTTTTTAACTATTTTAATTGAATCCTCTCTAGAAAGTGCTGTCAAATTTCCACACATTAGAACAGGATTTTCTAGATAATTGATTAAATAGTATGATTTAGAACTGTCAGAAATCATAAAATGAATCGCTCCAATATGATAGTCATCGTTGTATCTTTTGTCTTTATGTATTTCAATTATTTCCAATGAATCTGATTGTAGATTGTTTTTAATACTGTCTAATTTTCTATTATTTTCAGAAACGCTAAAATAATTGTTATGCACCAATAGTTTTGAGCCGTCGTCATTTTGCTTTTTGGAACAACCAGAAAGGAGAAGTATAATTGTCAAAAAAAATGCTAATCTCATTTTAAAAATTATGGTTGTAAAATTGTAGATAACGGTTGGGTATTTCTGTTGGCGGGGATTATGATAACTTGTTTTTGTAAATATAACAAAAAGAACAACTTGCGAAAATCTCTATGATGTAAACTTCAACCCCGCTAATAGAAATAGCTTGTTATGTGCAGGAACAACTATTCGAATTCCAATTCTTTAAATTTTAAAAATTTCCTTCCAAATAAAGAAAAAACAGATTTTTCAACAATTCTAAATTTTTTCTTTGCAAAGTTGTCCATAAATTCCCAAATATCTTTTTTCATATCCTGAAGTTTTATTTCTGTAGTTCCCTTATAGTAGTCAAACCATTCACTATGAATTTTTTCTCCATTCAATTTGTTGACAATACTATATTCCCAATCGATGTTTACAGAATCATTTAAAAAAAATTCAATGTTGTCATCGGGAAATGATAATTCTATTTCAATTGCGTTATTAATTTCAAGGATTACTTTACTGAAATTTTCTTGCGGGACAACTTTATACTTAAGTTCAATTGCATGATTAACTAAATTTTTAAATGTCATCTTTACAGTTTCGGTCTTTAAAGTTCTTGCACATAACGGTTGGGTATTTCTGCAGGCGGGCTAAAAATACGAAAACATTCTACTTGCTAAAAACTTCATTAACCGCTAAAATCTTCAATTGAAAACTTCATACCCGCTTGTAGAAATACCGAGTTACCTGCAGCTTTCTCTATAATTTCATTTTTTCCGGTAATCTTCAGTTTTTTTTATACTACCATCTTTATTATAGAAAGTCCAAATACTATCTTTTGTCCATCCATCATTTAAAATGTAAAATTCCGTTCTTTGATTTTGTCCAGCTACTTCATAGTCATAAGTAACTTCTTTATAGCGGTGATTTCCTTTATCATATTCACGGGAACCAATAATATATTATGCATCTGTCAATTGTACATACACAAAATAAAATAATATTAAAGCTAAAGGTGTTGAAAAAAAGAAAAGAATCTTGTCAGTAATTCCAAGGAAATTTACAATTTTTTGTTTGAATAGAAGAAAGAGAATTATACCTGAAATTATCCAAAAAATAGGAAAGTATATTAATACGTATCCTAAAGATGAACTTTGGTCATTGTATATATTAAGAATAAAAACTCCAGTAATTATGCTATAAATAACTGCAAAAATTATTAAAACTGGATTTGGTTTCATTCGAGCGATTTTTTAAAGTTGCAGGTAACGGTTGGGTATTTCTGTTGGCGGGGATTATTAGAACAGGTTTTTTATAAATATAACAAAAAGAACAACTAGCGAAAATCCTCATGATGTAAACTTCAACCTCGCTAATAGAAATACTTTGTTATGCGACGTTTTTGCTTTCTAACAGTGTTTTAATTTTAAAATAAATTTTGTCTTTGATTACGTAGGTTTCACAAAATTTATTATTTAATTGCATGTTAAAGTGCATTCCGGTTCCCCAAACACCAGCTCTATCTTGAATGTCATAAAAACTTGGAAATAGATTAATTAAGCTCAGGAAATTACGTTTTAACGATTTCATAATCTTTGGACAATTCCCAAAATCATCAACTACCTTAAGTTTGAAAATTTTCTTTCCGAGGGTTTGTCCAGTTCTCCATTCTAATATTGAATTTAAAATCATAACTGTCGGAATAGCACAAATAATACTTAACAAAACTGTTTGGTGAAATAAAAATCTGAAAGTTAAGAAAACAGGGATTATATCAATAATCTTCGCAAAGAATCTGACCGAATAGACTTCTTCAGAATGCGTGTCAAAGTTAAAACCGTATTCAAATCCCTGATAAATTCTATGTCCAAATTCATCAAAATTTTGAGTAGGTCTGTGAATGGTTTTGTTCTGTTTTAATTCTGAAATTTTCAATTTAGCGTTGCTTTATAAAATGTCGCATAACTCGCCGGTATTTCTGTTGGCGGGGATTATGATAAATGGTTTTTGTAAATATACCAAAATGAACAATAAGCGAAAATCTTGATGATGTAAACTTCAACCCCGCTAATAGAAATACCATGTTAGCAGCAGTATTTTTTAACTACCTTGAAAAAGATAACAAGCAATATTAGATTTTGGTGAGTAAAAAACATACAAATTTCCATTTCCACCGCCGAATTCAAGATTTTCTTCAGGAAAATTTTCAGGAGAACTAGTAATTTTGGGGCCGCTATTCAATTGTACTATAAAATTCATGGTTTCATTAGTTTTTGGACATTTTGGAATTTCAGGATATTGCACCCATAGTGGAATTCCCGAATGACCAATTTCCCCTAATTCATCAGATTCCTGGAAATTGAATTTTAAAGTTTTGTAAATTACATTTTCATCGTTATCTTCTAATTCTTCGTATAGATATTCTATTTCTTCCAATTCATCAGCTGTATCTAGAATTGAAATTACATTCTCTTTACTGTAGTCCAAATAAATTTTTGTAAAATCTGTGTAAACTGGAACAAAAAGGTGTAATGGTGAAGTCAAATAATCCAAATATTTGTTTCTTGGACTGATAAAACCTAAATATTGAAATTTGACACTTGAATTATTTATAAAAGAAATTTCAGGTGGTTGTATTCCTCCAAGTTGATTAATTCCATTCTCTGAAGGATTAATAGTAGAAAATGTATGTTCTTTAAATTTTCTGAAAGTGAGATTTTTCTCATTTTTCAATAAAATTCTATTATGTTTTTCCTGATTTTTATAATCAAACATTTTAGTCAACTTTTCATCCTCAAAAATTAATTCCCGAAATTCATCAAATTTTAATGCGGTTTCTTTGCTTACAGAATGAGTTTTTAGGATATCAAAATATTCATCTTCGCTTTCAAAGTTTATTTCCGGTAGAACTAGAAAAATACTTTTAGTTTTTTTACTTGAAAATAAATTTTTAAACATATTGTTGGGATAATATTGCTGCTAACGTTTGGGGATTTCTGTTGGCGGGGATTATGATAGCTGGTTTGTGTAAATATAACAAAAAGAACAACTACCAAAAATCTTCATGATGTAAACCTCAACCCCGCTAATAGAAATACTTTGTTGTACGGCGTTTTTTTACTCACGTTGTTTTTTCCATTTTTGTTTCATTGAAGTTATTTTTTATCCAAAGATTTGCAACTTCAACATGGTGATAAAATAATATCCAATTTGTGTTTTCAGAAATTATTGTAACATCATCTGAACTTGGATACAAAAAGTCAGTCCAATATTTTAGAAATATTTCTTTAGAAGTTTTTAATGTTACTTTTCTTTCCCAAGATATTATTAAATCTTCGTCAAATAGTTTTAGATAATTTTCTAATTTTAATTTAAATTTTTCAATTTTTTCGTTATTCTCTGCATTTGCAGAAAACCAATCAGTTTCCATATATTTTCCTAATCTATTTGATTCAATTTCAAAAAAGTCAATCACTTTGTTCAACCTTCTTGATTCGTCCTTCGATAAAGGAAAAATTTCCTTCTTTTCAGTTTCTAAAATTTCAGAGTTATGAATTTTATCGAATCTCCATCCTAATTCAAAACCTTTTAAAGAGATAATTTCTCTCTTGTCAATTTTTATATTCAATTCTTCGCGGTGTTTTTATAAAATGACGTACAATGGTTGGTGATAGGCGCCGTTGCTTGCAATGGCGCCTATCACTTGTTGTGCGCTGTTGCTTGTTCTCTGCTAAGATAACAAAAACAGTTTACAGTTGCCGACTTCGGAATCCGGATAAATGATTTTAGAAAATTGTCTCCTATCAGACCGTAATGATAGGCGCAGCTTTATAAAATCTCAGCGTTAAAATTCCTGCAACACTTTAGAGTTAAGTCAGTTACATAATAAAAAACTTGACTTTATCAATTTTTTCTTATAACTTTGGCAAGCCTTTTAAGCGGCTCCGCTTTGAAAGTAAACTTTCAGCAAATCCAACTTTGCAAGGCTTGACGAAAAAGATCCTATTTTACGTCCCTTAACTCTTTCCATTTCCAGGTTGAATTTTAATCCTATTTATCAGATAACGGGGGCGAGCAATTGCGCACAACGGAAAAAGTATTTGCGAAGGGCGGGCTAAATGGAACGAAAAGTTCAATTTCGACCGAACGAAGCAAATTGCTTTTTCAGATTAACAAATTACAAAAAAAAGTAATATGAAAAAGCAAGTTGCGACTAAATGCATCGGGTTTTTCTATTATGAATTCAACCCCGCCTTTTGCAAATAATATGTTGTACGCAGTATTATTGTGTTTTTGTTTTGTATAATCTTATTGCAGATATAACAATCCATAGAAAATAAAATAGGAAAACAATTCTTTGTCCTACAGACGGAATGTTTGGAAAAAAGAGATACCAAGAACCAAAAACTATAGTCAGCCAAACACAAATTAGTGTAGGTTTTATAAGAGGTTGCCAATTCGTATTTTTCTTCCATATTTTGGGATAAGTAAATGCCGTAAAAAGAAATGAAATATAACTTCCGTAACTCCCAATCATATGCAATATAGTTGTAGTTGATTTTCTGTTCTCCATATCAGCGGGGAAAATTCCGGAAAGAGTCATAAATAGACCACTTAAAATAAGACCATAATAAGGGATTTTTGAACTATTATTTTTGGCAGAATATTTATAAAGTCCGATTGAAAACATTGCAATTAATAGTCCGGGAATGATATATCCCAAAATATTCCAAAACCATAAATTAGGAGCATCGAGAGAGCCTAATTCACTGATTGCTTTATATTTAAAACTGTATTCAGGACGCATATTTGCCATTACAAAGTAAGTAGTCCCAAGCAAAAATGCAGAAGCAATTCCTGAAAATGCAAATCCTTTATTATTCATTTCATTTTTTGAAACAAATTTAACGGTAAATTAAATAAGTCAATTTGATGTTTATCAAAAAGTGATTTCGGCTCTTACTCGGCTCAATGTTTCTTGTGTAATTCCCAAGTGGCTTGCAAGCATTCCCAAAGGAACTCTACCTAATTTATTCGCCGATTGTTTTGAAAAATATTCGTATCTCTCCTTTGCAGTATGAAATTGTAAGGAAATTATTCTTTCAGATTGTTCAACAAAATATTTAGAGATAAGTATTCTTCCAAATCTTTCCATTTCAGGAAAATCCGCAAAACATTTTTCGAGTTCGTAAATATTGATTACGATAAGCTCGGAATCTTCTAATGTTTGAATGTAACAGTTGTCAGGAACATTTTTCATAAAACTATAAATAGAAGTAATCCACTCGTTTTCTGCGGCAAAATTGTCTGTTACTTCTTTTTCTCCTTTTTCATAATAAATTCGGATTAGTCCAGAGCTTATGAAATATGTTTTATCACATACTTTGTTTGGACGATGTATGAATTTGTCTTTTTTTACAATTTCAGCTTTCGATATTGATATAATTCTTGCTTTTAAGTCTTCGGAAACTTTAATTACGTTCTCAATATTTTGGAGTAGTGATTCAATCATCGGCAGTTGTGAAAATATTGCGTACAACGTTTGGGTATTTCTGTTGGCGGGGATTATTATAACTGCTTTTTGTAAATATAACAAAAAGAACAACAAACGAAAATCTTCATGATGTAAACTTCAACCCCGCTAATAGAAATACTTTGTTATGCGACGTAATTATTTAAAGTCTTTCTCTGAAATCTTTTTATTATAGTATAAATCAACAATTTTTGCGACTTGGTTACCATCTTCAGAAACAAAAGTTTGCTTAGTTTCATATGTCAAATCACCAAACTTTTTGTAGTCGTCATAAAGCACAGTTGAGAATGAATTTTTTTCAGGATTTTTTACAACTTCCGATTTTGCTAATAAATTTGAGGTTTTGTCATAGTACAAATAAGTCACTTTTCCATTACTTAAAGTTGCTTTGATTTTGTAGCAATCTTTATTGTTCGCTTTTTCTTCCCCAATAAATTCCAAAGTATAAAGAGATGTATCAATATAGTCCAAAGAATTTATAATTTGGTTTCGATAATTTTTGTCCTTAAATTGTTCTTGGTCAGCAACAGTTTTCTGACCATTTACAACATCATAACCGATTTTTCCATCATAAAAAGATTTATAAACAATTCTTCCTTGATATTCAATTTCGAAACTGCCTTTGTTTGGTTCCATTTCTTTTGTAATCCAAAAAACATTTCTACCATCCATCACCGTTTCAGATTTAGTATATAAAGTTTTTATATTTTCAAGTAATTTTTTTCCGCCTTGTGCTTGGATTGACTTTTCAACAATTTCATTTGATTTATTGATTTGAGAATTTTGTGCAAGTAGAGTGGTTGTGGAAAGTACAAATGTGCAAATAGTTGTAGTAAATTTCATTTTCTGATCTGTTTTTATATTATGTCGCATAACGTTTTGAGGCTTGGCGTCAGTGGCGGAAATTAAAGCGAAAAGTTTCAATTTAGCGACACAGTAAGCAAAAGCCAATTAATTGAATAAATTTAAGAAAAAAGTTAATATAATTGGCTTTTTGCGGAATAGAAAGCCGAAACTTCCAATTATAGCCTTAAACCGCCATTGCGCCAAGCCCTTGTTACAGGCAGTTTTTGTTTTAGAAATCGGCTTCATATCCGTGTCCGTTTTTACCGTAGAAAATTAGCCATTTCGCTAAGGAAAACAAAATATGCAATTTGCTTTCAATAGTGTCTTCGTCTGTGTCAGGCGGAAGTCGCTGTGATTTTAAGTATTCTAAGTTATGTTGTTTGGCTAATTTGTCTGCTATGTCCATTAGTCTGTTTCCATAGTCCAATGTTTCGTTTGCCATTTTTGTGTTCCACGCTTCGCTTACCAAATCTTCTCCGATTATATCTTCGCAGTCCCGAAGAAATTCACCACGAAATACATTTTCGTCTTGTCCAAGTGCAATATAAACAGGAACACCATCTTGTTCTTTTGCCAATTCAATTACATAATATCCTTCATAATCTTTCAAGAATTGGTCAAGTGGTGGTTTTTCTTCAAGTTCGTCATATTTGTTTCTAATCCATTCGTCCGCTTCTTTGTCTCGTCCAACTCTTGGTGCTTTTATTGTCTCGTAAGTTTGAATTTGATTTGCAAACCACTCTTCCAACAAATCTTCTTTTGTTGCAATTTTTTTTCCTTTCAACTTGTCAAAGAATGTTGGTTGAGGAATTTTGTCCTGTGATACCATTTCAAAAATTTCAATGAAACGTTTTTCAAAGCCTGGTTTGGGTTTCCCCATTGGTCGCATATCTAATCCCATATTCTGTCGTGATGTGTCTGTTTAAAATTGCCTGTAACGGTTGGTGATAGGCGCCGTTGCTTGCAATGGCGCCTATCACTTGTTGTGCGCTGTTGCTTGTTCTCTGCTAAGATAACAAAAACAGTTTACAGTTGCCGACTTCGGAATCCGGATAAATGATTTTAGAAAATTGTCTCCTATCAGACCGTAATGATAGGCGCAGCTTTATAAAATCTCAGCGTTAAAATTCCTGCAACACTTTAGAGTTAAGTCAGTTACATAATAAAAAACTTGACTTTATCAATTTTTTCTTATAACTTTGGCAAGCCTTTTAAGCGGCTCCGCTTTGAAAGTTAACTTTCAGCAAATCCAACTTTGCAAGGCTTGACGAAAAAGATCCTATTTTACGTCCCTTAACTCTTTCCATTTCCAGGTTGAATTTTAATCCTATTTATCATATAACGGGGGCGAGCAATTGCGGCTAACGATTGGGTATTTCTGTTGGCGGGGATTATTATAATTGATTTTTATAGATATAACAAAATGACCAATTTGCGAAAATCTTTATGATGTAAACTTCAACCCCGCTAATAGAAATAGCTTGTTATCTGCAGGCATTTTTTATTGTTTTTTATCCCAATCCAAAAAGTTTTTAAGGTAGGTTGGGTTGTCAATTTTGTCAAAGCCTGTTTTTTTCCAAAATATAAAAGTTAAAACAATTGGCTTTATTTCTGCGTTCTTATTATTAAACTCATATTTTACATATTTTTTTTCAGTTCCAAAAATTATTGTGTCCTTAATTTGAATTCTGTCTATAGGAGTTATTTGGGGTTTAATTGTTGAGTAATTTTTCCGTAGTTTGTAGAAATACATATGCATTGCTCCTGAATATACTTGTCCATCCTCAAATAATTCTAGTGAATTGTTAAATTCATTATTTTCTATACAAGTCCAATATTTATCAACAGTTTTTTTAATTTGTCTTTCAGGAGAATTTAAAACAAAAAAGTAAAAAAATAGCGCTAAAAATGGTAAAGAAAATGTTAATATAAGATATTTATTTTTCAAATTATTAATTTCGGGTTGTTTCGATTTACTTGCAGATAACTTGTATATATGTCCTACTTTGTCAGACAAATACAACATGTTTTGTAGGGATTGGTCTGAAAGTCATGAGACATATTTCTGTCCTCTAAGATATATTTTTTTTCTTTATAAATCATCAAAACGGACTTTTTATTTGCTGCAGATTCTTTGTATTCACATGCGTATAGATTTCCGTAGTTCTGCTGCTGTTATGTCCCAATAGCTCCTGAATATAACGCAGGTCTGTGCCGCTTTCAGTACACTCTGATGACTTTTTGCAGAATACATACTCTCCCGCTCCTTACCTTCAAACCGAAAAACCTTGGCAAAGAGACCCTCAACAAAATCAATCCTGTTCTACCTGCCGGCTTTCAATGCCTGTCACACAACTATCCAACACATCTACAGTTAATTCCCGAAGTAACAAAGAAGATAACAGTTCGAAATTCCGAAGACCAAAAAGATAATGAGAGGTTAGGATTTTAATGAAGTCCTTTCAAAATTATCCAGATATTCCGGCTCTCCCTCAGGCCTGTAAATAAAATTCCGTGAAAATACCCCTGAAAAAACCGTAAAATCACCCCTCCCGCTAAGCTGCTGTTTTTATAATTTCGAATGACTAAAAACACAATAAATAACCACAACATGTCAAAAAATTTATTCCCCCACCTCCACTACAACGATCTGCAAAACTATTATGAACAGGTATTTGCTGAATTCCCTGCCCTCTTAAACATCCAGAAATCCGACATCCTTACCGATCAGGATGTCTGCGATTACCTGAAAATCTCCGTAAAGACCCTCCGGAAATTCTGCCGCGAAGACAAGATCCGCTATTCCCGCCTCGGCGGCCGCTATTACTACATCCGCCAGATCTTTATCCTCAATCTTATTCAGGTCTATAACGACTGACAGATTCAGATTCAAAATAAAACCCTGCACTTTACACAAAGTGTTTCAGAATGAATCCCCATTTCTAAATGGGGATTTTTTTGGTGCAGATTCAGAACAGTCTCCACATCATCTAAACTAAGCCAAAGGATATACAGTATACGGACAGTATATATACAGCGGATATAGAATGGATATACAATGGTTAGACAAAGGATAGACAAAGGATATAGAAAAGTAATTGTATTTTTTTCATCAGCACCTCATGTTGACGCTCAAAACCTCCTGATAAAAGGCGTTTACCTCCTGCGGAACACTTTAGAAACAAATCCCTTTAATGGATAAATCTGCCCTTATGTTGACTTTTAAGGAAATGAATGGAAAATTTTGGAAACTTTTTCCCCGTTTTTAAAACACGTTCCGGAAATCTTCAACTTTACATCAATAAACAATCAAAAACCAAAACCATGGGTAAAATTTATGACTCCCTGTTATCAGGAACCTCGGGCCGAACCGGCCGAATCGTAGTGGCAAACATGTTCGGAAACGAATTCACTAAAATCCGTCCACGCAAAAGAACTTCAGCACCAAGCGCAAAACAGCTGCTCATTTACCAGCGCATGAGATTAAGCGCAGAATTCATGCAGTCTTACCGCCCTTACGCCTGTGATCATTTCGGTAAACGCATCGGGATGAAATCCTGTTACAACCTCGCCATGACCAATCTGATGACCAATTTCACCATCGATTTTGTAGCGGGAACCATTACGCCTCAGTACCCTGCCATCTCCTTTTCCAAAGGAACCTTGCTTGCAGCGGTACCCCTAACCCTGAGCCTTCCCACTCCGGAAACCCTTACCGTTACCTGGCAGGACAATTCTGCCGGTAACCCAAACCGTGAAACCGATTGGGTACAGATCCTGATTGCGGCCAAAGACCAGCCCCTAACCACCTTTGTCGAAAATGCCGCAATGCGCGACGCCGGCACCTATACCGCAAACGTACCCCCACAGATGGTAGGTCAGGACCTTTACGTCTGGCTCGCCTTTCGCGACACGCTGGGCGAAGAGGTATCCAACTCTGTCTACGCCGGAACAATCATCTAAACCAAAGAAAGCACAGGGATCTCCTGTGCTTTTTTTTGGCTTTTTATCATCATGAAATGAGAACCGTTGGCTTCAGTTCATCTTCCGCTTCAGGGAAATAAAGTGTAAAAGCTTAGGATTCCCTTCATTTCATCAAAAGTAAAAACCTGTGTAGTTAGAGAATCCTGAATATCACGGTTTCCTTTAAATCTTCAGGCCTAATTTTTCGCGCTGCCGCTTTCCTTTTCTACATTCGTTTTCGAGCTTTCTTTTACCTTTTGGTTTCCAAAGCGTTTTACAAATGATAGGTTGACTCCGTACCAGTCCCATTGGTTAACATTCCTGAACGTTCCGATCGGAGAATAAGTAACAAAATCATTTCCGGGCCTCTGGAAGATATTGTTGAAACGGATTCCGGCTTCCATCTGTGTTTTTGGGAAGATCTTGGTAGCCCCGAAGCTGTGAAAGAAATTGATTTTGTTCCCCATAGAATTACCCCAGTTTTGGGAGTGCATCCCAAACCATCCGTTCAGATTAATGTTTTGATTAAAAAGGTTGGTATAGGAAAAGTTAGTAGAACCGTTGAAATTAGTGACATGATCCTTCATCCCTACAAAATTGTTTCGTTCTTTAAAGTCGCTGTTATCAATATAGCTCACGCCCAGATTAAGGTTCACGTTCAGTTTGTTTTTCAGGAAATTCTGGTTGGTATTGGCGTACAGCGAGTAATTATTGATCCTTCCGTAATAGGTGGTAGGCATCGCAATAGTATTTCCGTCTTCTACGGTATAAGAGGTCCAGTAATCCTGATTGGTCGTGGAGTAGTTTGCAGAAAGAAAATACTTCTTGTAAAGCCCCAGTTTCAAGCCGAATCTGTCATTGGGGTTGGGCTGTAAGTCCATATTTCCGCGGCGGTAAGTCCCGTTCTCCGTCGGCATCAGAAAAGGATTGAATTCCATATACCATGGCCTCCACAGGCTGTGTTTGTAGGTTGCAGTTAAGTTATAGTTTTCGTTAAATGAATATTTCAAAAGCAGATCCGGCATCAGCGTACCATAAGAATCCTTTCTTTCAACGGAACCTACCTCCTGTTTTACCGTGAAATTGATATACTCGTATCTTAAACCGATTCTGGTTTCCAGCTTCTTAAAAAAGGTTTTGCTGAAGTTGGCGTACAGTGAGTTCAGGTTTTCCATATACCGGAAGGTATTGGTTCTGCTGCCGTCTGCTGCCCAGGTATTATTCTGAAAATTGAAGTAATGAAAAGGCATTTCATTATTCTTGAAATTAGTCTTCCCGCCAAACTCAAGCTGGTCACCGGTTTTACCCACCGGTTGCGAGTAATCAAGTTTTAGATAATATTCACGGTTCTGGTTATCGGCGGTTGTTTTAATCCCTTCAAAAGGGTTTACATTCCATATTGTCGAGTGAATATTGGTATTATCGTTGCCGTCATAATTAATTCCTGCATTCAGATCCAGAATTTTATTCTTCTCTTTGTCATAGTATTTATAAAAAACATTGCTTCCTATAAACCTGTTTTTACCTTCGCCGTCTACTGTTTTGGTGTAAAATTTCTGCAGCATATCATTAAGGAAAAAATCTCCTCTTGCATCAGAAACTGAACTGTTATTTGATCCGTAATATTCCATCACCAGTCCAATATTATTCTTATCGTCAAGTTCAAATTCGGTAGACGACGAAGCAGAAGGCGATTGCCAGTTACTGTTGGTTTCAGAAGTTATTTTGGTAAGGCTGTTGTCAGCGTAAATGAGGTTTTCATTATAAGCTTTCATCACATTATTATTGTTGCTGAAGCTTCCGCTGAATGACTGCGTGAACTTTTTTCTGTGGTAATTGAGGTTGACACTGGACGATTGGGAGTTTTTATAACTCTGCGAATTATTCATCGAAACACTTCCTTTCAGACCTTCGTTATCATTTTTTTTAAGAACGATATTAATCACCGCGCCGGAAGTTTCATACTTTGCAGAAGGAGTGGTAATCACCTCTATTTTCATCAGGTTATCTGCAGCGATGGTTTTTAAATATTCTTTAAGTTCTTTTCCGGTGAAGACTGATTTTCTGTCATTGATGTATACCGTAACACTGCTGCCTTCTGCCTGAACATTATCATTGTTGTCGATATTAACCAGTGGCGTCATCCTCAGTACGTCCCACGTCGTGTTTCCGGTAAGGATGGCACTGTTGGCCACGTTGAAAACAGTACGGTCTGCCTTGTTTTCTATCGTCGGTTTACGGGCAATAACTACAACCTCTTTAATATTTTGGGTTTTGGAGCTATCCGGCTTTATTTCCTGTCCGAAGGTAAAGACGCCACAAAGCACAGCAGCAGCGGTAATTTTTTTTGTCATAGTGATCAGTTAATACCAATTAGACAGCAAAACAGGCAGAGATGTTACATGGGCAACACTATTTTCATAAAAAACAGTGCAACCCTAAAAAAAGCGGGTACGGATTCTGATTGCGGCTAAAGACCAGCCCCTCACCACCTTTGTCGAAAATGCCGCAATGCGGGACGCCGGGACCTATACCGCAAACGTACCGCCACAGATGGTAGGTCAGGACCTTTACGTCTGGCTCGCCTTCCGGGACACGCTGGGCGAAGAGGTATCCAACTACGTCTACGCTGGAACAATCATCTAAAACACACCAAAGCACAGGGATCTCCTGTGCTTTTTTTTGATATTATTTAATTTCAAATGAAAAACGTATGTTTGATGGTCATTATACCCGACTTAGGAGATTTTTGCGTCAATAAAATTGTAATCTCTTCACATCCTTCTTCTTCTTCTCTTATAAACCGCATAAAAATTTCCACTGTTCGAGTGGCGGCAATACATTATATAAAACAAAACCCATTTGATTCCCGCCCGAGTTTGGAAATTTTATTAGAAGAGATTATAATTTTTAGCAAAAAGATCCAGTCTTGAACTTTTGGTTCTTTTGTTTAAAGACAAAAGAACTTAATAATAAAAAAGAAATATATTCATAGGAATCCTCTCTCTTCAAAAAACATCAACCCCCACATACCTAAACATCAATTTTTCAGTTTCAGATATAATAGTATTTTTGTCCCATGAACATCCGCAACTTAAAATATAGTCTTATCGCCGCAATGGCTCTTTTTATAAATTCCTGCTCCACGCAGAAGCCTCAGGTGAAGAGCAAAGGTAAAACTGCAAAGACCCAGGTCACCAAACCTGTGCCTCCAAAAACTCCCACAACTCCTGTTGCTGCCGGAAAAGAGGAAGTAAAAGTAAACCTTCCCGAAATCAACCGCGAATTCCGTGCGGCATGGATTGCTACAGTCGCCAACATCAACTGGCCTACCAGAAACAACCTAACCACCCAGCAGCAGAAAGATGAGGCCGTTCAGTTGCTTGATATGCTTAAAGGAGCGAACTTCAACGCGGTGATCTTCCAGGTGCGCCCTTCCGCTGATGCGATGTACAAAAGCGATCTGGAGCCCTGGTCTTATTTCCTTACTGGGCAGACCGGCAAAGCGCCTTCCCCCTATTATGACCCCCTGGAATTCTGGATTGAAGAGGCCCACAAACGCGGCATGGAACTTCATGTCTGGATGAATCCTTACCGCGCTCATCACACTACGGGAGGTTCCGTAACTTCCTCCAGCATGGCCTCTGTCATGTCCCAGAGCGTATATAAACTGAGAAACGGCATGTACTGGATGGATCCTTCTGATGAAAGGGTACAGAACCATGTCTCCAGCGTTATCAAAGACCTGGTAAAACGCTATGATATCGATGCTGTACATATCGACGATTATTTTTATCCCTATAAAGAATACCACGGCGGCAGGGACTTTCCTGATGACAAAACCTGGAATCAGTATAGAAATTCCGGCGGCAACCTTTCCCGCGCAGACTGGCGCAGGGCTAACGTTAACAAGATTATTAAAAGGCTTCACGATGAAATCCATGCGGAGAAAGCGACCGTAAAGTTTGGGATCTCCCCTTTCGGTATCTGGAAACCGGGTTATCCAGCAGGCGTAACCGGTTCTTCGCAGTACGATGAACTCTATGCTGATGCAAAACTCTGGCTGAATGAAGGCTGGTGCGACTATTATTCCCCTCAGCTTTACTGGAAAGAAGGCGGTGCCCAGAGTTTCTCAGCCCTCCTGAAATGGTGGAAAGACGAAAACATCAAGAACATCCACCTCTGGCCGGGACTGAATACAGTAGGGGTAAAAGCAGATAATAAAACAAGTGAAATTACGGGACAGATGAACACCATCCGCCGCATGCTGCCAAAGAACGGCGCTGGAGAAATCCATTACAGTACCGACGGTTTAAAAAAGAATCCGGAAATGCTCAGCGCAGTGAAAAACCTTTACCGCGAAGATGCACTGGTACCGGCAACACCCTGGATTAAAACGAAGAAATTAATGACACCTGACCTGTCAGTCGCTAAATCTGGTGACGCGTACAACGTGACCTGGAATACGAAAGATAATGCAGAGGTCTTCCGCTGGGTGTTATTCGCGAAATATGGCGACACCTGGGAAACAGAAATCCTGGACCGCGATAACACGGCCAAAGCCCTTCCACTGACAAGAAACGGTAAAAAACTGAATACAGTAGCGGTAAAAGCGATTGACCGCCTAAGCAATGAAAGCGATTACGACGCGCAGAAGCTTTAGGAGATCTTCGTCAGAACTGCCAGATACTGGTCATTTTCATCTTCAAAGATAATCTCACCCCGAAAGCCCGATTCACCTGCAATCCGGGTCATGGTATCAGAATCCAGATACAGCCACCGGAACCATTCGGTCAGTTCCCTGTCAAACTCGTAGCGCGTTTTTATTTCTCCGTAGTAATGACTGACGGGCATTGGCACATCTTCGTACATATACGCAATATCGCAGGAATCAAAGATAATCTGACCTTCGGGATTCAGCAGCGTATCAGCTTTCTTCAGAAAATCGCTGAAACCTTTTAAAGTCGACGAAATCCCGATACCGTTCATGAGAAGCAGTAAAGTATCAAATTTCTGTCCTTCAAAGACGAAGAAATCCTCACATATCACGTTGGGCACGCCTCTGTCTTCCATCACTTCACACGTCAAAGGTGAAATTTCAAGCGCTGTAACATCAAAATCTCTTCTTTTAAGCTCAAGGGCATGAGATCCCGCGGCGGCACCAATGTCCAGTACTTTCCCAAGGCAGTTATCTATGGCTACTCTCTCCAGTTCCGGCATTTTTTTGAAATTCCTGAAATAATAGGAAACAGGCATCTCTACCTTGGGCCCAAATTGGTCGTGAACAAAAAGTTTCTTTCTGCGGTCTGTAAAATGGAAGTCATGGATGGCTTTGCCGGGTAGGTCGGTCATAGTTCTATTTTCTTAATACAAAGATATTAAAACATGCATTATTTACATTGTAGTAAAATACTGATGCAACCTTATCCTTTTATATAATAGCTGTTCCCATGTGACTGATGTATAAAAATTCTCATTTATGATCTCTAAAAACCTGCACCACCAGCCACAAAAAAAAGAGAATCACTTTCGTAATTCTCTCTTAGTAGCGGGAACCGGACTCGAACCGATGACCTTTGGGTTATGAGCCCAACGAGCTACCTACTGCTCCATCCCGCGATGTACCTTCAGAAATTTCTGCGGCTCGCGTTGCCTTGCAGAAAACTTAAACTTAGTAGCGGGGACACGACTCGAACGTGCGACCTCCGGGTTATGAGCCCGACGAGCTACCTACTGCTCTACCCCGCGATATTGGATTGCAAATATACGAATATTTTGATTCCGCGCAAGTCTTCGCACCATAATTTTTATTTCATCATATTTTAATAACTTTGTGTATGGCTAAAATCTTAAAAATATATCCGGATAATCCTCAGGAAAACCTTATTGCTGAGGTGGTTAAAACACTGAACAACGGCGGAATCATTATCTATCCTTCGGATACAGTATATGCCTTGGGATGCAATATTTTCGATATCAGAGCTATGGAGAAACTCGCCCAGATCAAAAAAATAAAACTCGAGAAAGCGCAGTTCTCTATTATCTGTAACGACTTAAGCCATTTATCAAGCTTTACACGTGCTATTGACACTCCGGCATTTCGGTTTTTAAAGAGTAAAATTCCCGGTCCTTATACTTTCATCCTCGAAGCGAATAAAAGTCTTCCACTTGCCTACAAAGGAAACAAAACAGTAGGGATACGGGTTCCCGACCACCCCATCCCACAACTGATCGTGGAAAAACTGGGCCACCCCATCGCCTCAACTTCCATTAAAGATGACGATGAAGTCATCGAATATTCTACGGATCCGGAATTGATTGCAGAGAAATACGACCATCTGGTCGATATCGTCATTGATTCAGGTTATGGGGATAATGTTGCCTCTACCATCGTAGATTTAACGAGCGGTGAACCCGAAATCATCAGACAGGGCAAAGGAGAGATTTAATCGGATAAAATATGCTCTGACCGGATTTTGATATACTCATTGCTCACCCAAAATAAAATTTAAAAAGATTCAGAGTTTTGAACTCATCCTTCCGAACACCCACCTTATGAAAATTATTACTTCCCCCGCCAAACTCATGAATATTGAAAATTCTACGGAATTTCTGAAGTCTACTACTCCGGGATTTATTGAGGAAGCGACATTTATTCACTCCCATTTAAAAGAAAAAACACCGAAATATCTGGCTGATTTAATGGAAATTTCCGGCAAACTCGCCGATGAAAACTGGGCGAGAAACCAAAAATGGAACGCAAAACCAAAAACAAAAGAGTCGGCACCCGCTATGTTTGCCTTTACCGGTGAGGTGTACCGTGGATTAGATGCGAAAACGCTGGATAAAAAAGCAGTCAATTATCTTCAGAAGAATTACCGGATTCTTTCCGGGTTGTATGGTTTATTGAAACCTTCCGATAAAGTGATGCTTTACCGTCTCGAAATGGGGAGGCATTTTAAATTCGACCAGTACAAAAATCTCTACGAATTCTGGCGTGAAAAAATCACCGAACAGCTTAACAGCGAACTGAAATCGAAAGACCTTATCCTGAATTTAGCCAGCCACGAATATTTCAAAGTCCTTGATAAAACGCAGCTGAAAGCTCCCGTTATCGATTTTGAATTCTATGAACTGAAAGAAGGAAAGCCAAAAACCGTCGTTGTATACACCAAACATGCGCGCGGTTTGGTGGTACGTTACTGTGCGGAACACCAGGTAAAAACACTGAATGAAGTGAAAGGTTTCAATCTTGAAGGCTACCGTATTGATGAAAAACTTTCCACCAAAACCAAACTGGTTTTCACCAGATAATCTAACATTAAATTTATAAAGATGAACTATCATACCAGAAAATGGATTAAACCTGAAGATTTAAATCCCAATCATACGCTCTTCGGCGGCAGACTGCTGCAGTGGATCGATGAAGAAGCCGCTCTTTACGCCATCGTGCAGCTTGAAACACCCCGATGTGTAACCAAATACATTTCCGAGATCAACTTTATCAGCTCCGCAAAACAGGGCGATATTATTGAAATAGGAATTGAAGCCACAGACTTCGGGAACACCTCAATCACTTTAACCTGCGACGTGAGGAATATGATGACCCGCCAAACCATTATCACCATTGATAAAATTATTTTCGTAGGGGTAGATGATGAAGGAAAACCGACAAAACACGGCAAAACAAAGATCGAATTCATTGCTGACCGGCTGAAAAGCATCGAATGAAACTCTATATCAAAAACATGGTTTGTAACCGCTGCATCACGGCGGTAGAAAGAGCATTTAAGGATTTAAATCTCGAAATCAGTACCGTGACGCTTGGCGAAGTAGAAACCGCTGATGATTTAGATTCAGCTGAACTCCGTAAACTGGATGAATCTTTAAGGGAATCGGGTTTCCAGATTTTAGAAGATTCAACCCAGCAGCTCATTGAGAAGGTGAAGAACACCGTAATTCTGCTTATTGACACTATGGATATTGCAGAAGACTTTGTACTTTCCAGATTTATCTCAGAAAAACTTCACCGCGATTACAGTGCAGTTTCTAAATTGTTTTCACAGAACGAGAATGTTACGCTCGAGCAGTACTTCATTCTTCAGAAAATAGAAAAGGTAAAAGAACTGCTTCTGTACGACGAATTTTCACTGACTGAAATATCCGGTCAACTGGGATATAAAAGTGTTCAGCATTTATCTTCGCAATTTAAAAATGTAACGGGATTTACCCCTTCAGGATTTAAAAAACTTAAAATTAAAAACCGTATTCCGCTCGACGAAATCTGAAAATTATAAGATTCTTCCCTATATTTATAACAGTGTTCATTTTCATTTTAAGAAATTTGAACAATAAAATTAGCATATGGAAAATCATCATACTCATCCTTCAGAGAAAATCTCGCCGAGCTCCGTTTATTACTGCCCCATGGAATGCGAGGGGGAAAAAGTATATTTCGCCCCCGGCAAACGATGCCCAGTCTGCAATATGTTTCTGGTTCCCATCGAGGAACGGGAAGATTATAAGAATAAGCCCGCGACTTTCTCGAAAACAAATCTACCCGAAAACTTTAAAGATAAAGTTGGCGAATATTTCTGTCCAATGTTCTGTGAAAGCGACAAAACCTATGATTCAGATACTGGTTGCCCCGTTTGCCACATGCATCTTGAAGAAATTACAGAGGATTTAATCAAAAACGCTTCACCTCAAGGACAATCACCCAAACCTTCCCCTAATGCGCCTTTACGTACAGACAGTCAGGCGGGAAAATATTATTGTCCGATGTTTTGTGAAGGTGAAAGGGTTTACGACTCGAATGTCGGCTGCCCGGTTTGCGGAATGGATCTCGTACAGATTCCGTCGAAGGACAGTGACGGCGAAGATGAAACCTTCAAAATTCTCAAAAAGAAATTCATTACCGCACTGGTATTTACAATTCCGGTATTTATCCTTTCCATGGGCGGGATGTTGTTTACTTTTCCGTTCTCCCATGAGGTTCAGGGAATTTTAGAATTGGTTTTAACGCTTCCGGTGCTGTTTTATGCCGGCTGGTTTATAATGAAGCGTGGCTGGGTTTCCTTTAAAAACAGGAACCTCAATATGTTTTCGCTCATTGCGCTGGGCGTTGCTGCTGCATTTCTATTCAGTATTACCGCCCTCTTTTTTCCAGATATTTTTCCCCACGAGATGGTTCATGATGGTAAAGTACCACTCTATTTTGAAGCCGTAAGCGTCATCCTGACCTTGGTGATTTTAGGTCAGCTCATGGAAGCTGGCGCCCATAAAAAAACCGGTAATGCCATTAAGGAACTCATGAATCTTTCACCGGATGAAGCTAATCTGATCACTAATGGAAATGAAAAAAGAGTTCCGCTTTCTGAGGTAAAAATTGGCAACATTCTGCGCGTAAAACCGGGCGAAAAAATTCCCGTGGACGGAAAAATAACAGAAGGAAATTCCAATATTGATGAAAGTATGATTACAGGAGAACCGATTCCCGTAGAGAAAAAAACCGGCGATTACGTTACTTCCGGAACCATCAACGGCAACGGCGTTTTCCTTATGAAAGCTGAAAAAGTTGGCGATGAAACCCTGCTTTCCCAGATCATAAAAATGGTGAATGAAGCCAGCAGAAGCAAAGCCCCAATCCAGAAACTGGCAGACAGGGTCTCGAAAATTTTTGTACCAACGGTAATTGCCGCTGCAGTGATTACTTTCGTTCTTTGGTATATTCTGGGTGGTGAAAACCGCCTGATCCTGGCCTTTATCAATGCAGTTGCGGTATTGATTATAGCCTGTCCCTGCGCTCTGGGGCTTGCCACTCCAATGAGTCTGATGGTTGGAATCGGTAAAGGCGCCAAGAACGGAATCCTCATTAAAAATGCTGAGGCGCTGGAACAGATGCAGAAAGTAAACGTCCTGATTACAGATAAAACAGGAACGCTTACCGAAGGAAAACCAAGTCTGGATGAAATTTCCGTGTTAGAAAACGGGGATAAAAGTCAAATCCTGAAATTGGCGGCAGCACTGAATCAGAATTCAGAACACCCTTTATCCAGCGCAGTTCTAACTGAATTTAAGAAAGAAAATACCAAATTTCATAAGGTTGAAAACTTCGAAAATATTTCCGGAAAAGGAATTAAAGGAACCATCAACGGAGCCACTGTCCTTCTCGGAAATGAAGCATTACTGAATCAATTTAACATTACCGTTCCCGAAATCCTAAAAAATGAAGTCATCCGAAAACAGGATGAAGCGAAAACCGTTTCTTATCTCGCTTTTGGTGATCAGGTACTCGGATCCCTGAACTTTTCTGATAAAATCAAAGAATCTTCAAAACAGGCCATCGAATATCTTCAGAAGAACAAGGTGGAAGTGATCATGATGACCGGTGACAACGAACACACCGCAAAAGCCGTTGCCCAATCTCTGGGAATTAAAAAATATTTTGCCAGCCAACTTCCGCAGGATAAACTGGAAGAAATAAAGCGGCTGCAGGCAGCGGGAAATGTCGTGGCAATGACCGGCGACGGAATTAACGATGCACCCGCGCTTGCCCAGTCTGACGTAGGAATCGCAATGGGAACCGGTACCGATGTCGCCATCGAAAGTTCAGAAATTACCCTGCTTAAAGGTGATATTTTAGGTGTTGCCAAAGCAAGGGTATTGAGCGAGAATCTGCTACAAAATATTAAACAAAATCTTTTTTTCGCCTTCATCTATAACATCTTTGGCATTCCGCTTGCAGCGGGTTTACTGTATCCGTTCTTCGGAATCCTCCTCAGTCCGATGATTGCAGCCGCAGCAATGAGTTTCAGCTCGGTGTCTGTAATCCTTAATTCACTGAGGTTAAACAGGGTAAATTTAAACATTCCTGAAAGCTGATCTTTATTCGGAGCCATCATTTTTCTGAGGTTAAGATTTTAAAGATTCAGTGGAATTACATCAGAACCAAACATTAAAATATAATATTATGGCAAAGAAAACCACTACAGGCGGTAAGGTCGCTCCAAAAGCAGACGCGGCAGACAAACTGAAAGATTTTATGGTCGACGGAATGAAAGACCTTTACTGGGCTGAAAAAGCTTTGGTAAAAAACCTTCCGAAGATGGCAAAGAACGCCACTTCAAAAAAACTTAAAGATGCCGTAAACGGGCATTTGGCAGAAACAAAAAATCAGGTAAAAAGACTTGAAGATGCTTTTAAAGCTTTAAAACTTAAGCCTGAAGCTGTAAAATGTGACGCGATGGACGGTCTTATCAAAGAAGCTGAAGGCATTCTGGAAGAAACCGAACCTGGCGCAGTGCGCGACGCAGCAATTATTGCAGCAGCACAAAAAGTTGAACATTACGAAATCGCGTCTTACGGTACAATCGCTACTTACGCAAAATTACTCGGGCAAAAAGAAGTCCTTAATCTGATGCTTGAAACTTTAAATGAAGAGAAATCCACAGACAAAGATTTAACCAAACTGGCGAAATCTGAAATCAATCTTAAAGCAAAATAACTTTTAACAGTTATGTATTCATCCCGGGCAACATATTCTTGTTGCCTTTTTTTAACCAATTAATAGAAAAACATGTCGAATTTAAACAATAAGAAAATTGCGGTTCTTGCGGCGGACGGTTATGAACAGTCGGAGCTTGAAAGTCCGGTAGAAGCCCTGAAAAAAGAGGGTGCAACGGTAGAGATCATTTCACTGAAATCAGGAGAAATCAAGGCAATGAAAGATCATGAATGGAGCAATTCCGTGGCTGTAGATAAAACAGTGTCCGATGCGAAGGTTTCCGACTATGACGCACTCCTTCTTCCGGGCGGCGTATTAAACCCCGATGCGGTGCGCGCTGATAAAGATGCTGTAGCTTTCGTAAAAGATTTTTTCACTGCTCAGAAACCTGTAGCTGCCATTTGTCACGGTCCACAAACTTTAATCAATGCGGAGGTGGTGAATGGTGTGAAGATGACTTCTTTCAAAGCCATTTCCAAAGATTTACAGAATGCAGGAGCTGAGTGGGTTGATGAGGAAGTGGTGACAGACGGCAACCTTACAACGAGCAGAAAACCCGAAGATTTACCTGCTTTTAATAGAAGAATAATTGAAGAATTCGGAAAATAGTCATCATTAATACGATCCCAAATGCACGAAAAAATTCCGCCACAGCAAACGGGTGCCAAAAGCGACACCATTTCGGAAATTGAACTGGATTCAGTTTCACTGGCAAAAACCCATTTCGACATCGTGAAAAGACGTTTTGTGGATGTCAACTGCTGGGAGCTTTTTGCCGGTACCGAAAAGGCGGAATTTTCTCTTCGTGACAAACAAGGTGAACTATCCCTGGATCCGCCGAAAGTCGGTGATTATTTCAGAATTAAAGTTCCGGGACTTCATAACCCCACTGGCGACGGTTATGACTGGGTGCAGGTTGAAAAATTTGAAGAAGAACATTCAGACAACTCCGAGTGTGTATACATCAGAGTCAGACCAACTTCTGATCCCACAAAACGGGATGAAACAACGGCGCATTTTTTCGATCCGAAGGCAACTTCAAATTTCCTCATTAAAAGAGAAGGGAATAAAATTTCAGCAGAAGTTCATGGGAGAAATGAAGTACCGAATACCGAAGATCTCACCATTATTGAAAAAATCAGGAACAGTCTGGTCGCGGTAGGCGGAATGATTGCCGGGAGTAAATTCCAGTGGAAATCACTTACAGAAGGTCTCATTAAATATGAAGCATAAGACTTACATCGGCTGTTCGGGATTCTCCAACCGCGACTGGAAAGGCTTTTTCTTTCCGGAAGAACTGCCGTCGAAGGAGCAGCTGAACTTCTACTCCACCCAATTCAATACAGTTGAAATCAATTCCACCTTTTACCGTCGACCTAGGCCACAAACTCTGGAGAACTGGTATCAAAGGACTGATGAGGATTTTAAATTTTTCATCAAAATTCCTAAAACAATCACCCACATCAAACGTTTAAAAGAGACTGCAGCGGAAACTGCTGATTTCTGCCAGCACATTCATCATGGAATTCAGGAAAAGCTTGCGGGTTTTCTTTTTCAGATGCCGCCAAGTTTTCATTACAGGGAAGAACATCTGGAACAGCTGATTACAACTGTAGATTCCCGGTTTCTAAATGTTGTTGAATTCCGCCATGAATCGTGGTGGACAGAAGAGATTTTTGAAACTTTAAGAAAGAAAAATATTGTAGTTTCCGGCGTGAGTTTCCCGAAAAATATTCCTGATGATTTCATCATCAACAATAGTAAATCGGTTTATTACAGACTTCACGGAGTTCCTGTGCTTTTCAAATCTGAATATTCTGAAGAGGAATTAAAGAAACTGGCAAAGGATATCAAAAAAGCAAAACAGGATGTTTTTGTATTTTTTAACAATACCTGGGGAACAGCGGCTTTAAAGAATGCATTTTATCTGAAGGAACTTCTCGAATAATTTTTTTAGAACTTTCTTTCAATCACGTAATCCAGCATCAGGTTCAGCGAGTGTTTTGCTTCTGAATCCGGGAATTCGTTGAGGATATTTTTTGCGCGCTGCTGGTAATCTTTCATAACAGAAATTGCATAATCCAGTCCGCCGGAACTTTTCACAAAAGCGATCAGTTCTTTGACGCGTTTGGTATCATTATTATACCGCTTAATCGTATTGAAATAATGCTTTCTGTCGGTTTCGTTAGCAGTTTTCAACGTGTGGATCAGCGGAAGCGTCATTTTCTGTTCCTTAATGTCGATTCCTACAGGTTTACCAATAATATTTGACGTAAGATAATCAAAAAGGTCGTCTTTGATCTGAAAAGCCATTCCGGTAAGGGTACCGAACTCCATCATTTTCTTGGCCATCGTTTCATCCACATTGTTGGATACTACGCCGATTTCGCAGCATGCCGCGATTAAGGTCGCCGTTTTCTGGCGTATAATTTCGTAGTAAACTTCTTCGGTAATATCAAGTTTGCGGGCTTTTTCAAGTTGAAGCAACTCTCCTTCCGCCATTTCACGGATTGTTCTTGAAATGACAGCGAGAAGATCAAAATCCTTATGATCTGTTGAAAGCAGAACGGCTTTAGAAAGCAGATAATCACCTACCAGAACCGCAATTTTATTTTTCCACAAAGCATTGATGGAAAAGAAATTACGGCGTTTAAAACTTTCATCCACCACATCATCATGCACCAAAGTTGCGGTATGAATAAGCTCAATCATCGATGCACCACGGAACGTTTTTTCGTTGACCTCGCCTACCAGTTTTGCACACAGAAAAACAAACATTGGCCGCATCTGCTTGCCTTTGGTCGTTACAATAAACCGCGTTACTTTGTCTAAAAGCGGCACATTGCTCTGCATGGATTCATAAAACTTCTGTTCGAAAAGTTTCATTTCACCGGAAATGGGTTTCTTGATTTCTTCTACGGTATTCGCCACGTACTATGAATAAAGATGTTGAAAGTTAAATACCGACAAATATAATTAAAATTTGCCGGAGAATCGAAGTTTATTACAGATTGAAATGCTTAGCGGAATTTATCTGCCGGAATAAAATAGAAAGCCTGTTTTGCTGTTCCCAAAGGTGTGCGGAATTCTTCGCCGGAAATATAGACACCATTTTCATCCACTTCAATTCCTTCGATCTGGCCAACGCTTAACGAGGAACCGAGGTAATATTTCTTAGGCTGCTGACTGAAGAAAACTCCCGGTTCTGATTCATTAAACACGGAAAGAAAAACCTCAGTATTTTTCGTGTAACCAATCAAAAAAAGTCTTCCATCAAAGTATGCCGCATCCGTAACAACGAAACCAATTCTGAAACTTTCGGTCTTTTCGGCAGCCTGATTGTCCGCAAGTTCTGGATTCAGCACGTAATGCGTGGTCGATTTTGATACCCATTCTTTTGTAAAGACATGAATTTTTCCGTTGAGAACAATCATCGCTTCCGCATCGAAATCATTATTGATGACTTTTCTGCTGAAGTCCTGCTGCTCCGGATAAAAGAAAGGAATTTCCTGTGCTGCAGAGTTATTATCATACGGAATTTTATAAATTTTGAGGTTCTTCCGTGTTCCGGCATTATTTCCGAAATCACCAGTGTAAAAATACAGCGAATCGCTCGCAATGGCTTCCCAATCAATGTTTGTGAGTCCGGTTTTAATCGTTTTTAAAATTTTACCTGAGGATTTGTCGATTTCAAAAATTTCAGAGGAATTACCCCCATCATTCATCACATACAGTCTACCGTTGCGGAAACTGAGCCCTGAATTTTCTTTCAGCGAATCATTCAGGTACGCAACCCTGTATCTGCCGATCTTTAAAAAGTCGGCTTGCTGCGCAAAGCCATCAGCAAAAAGAAGTAACGCGAAAAATAAAAGTAATCTGTTCATTATAATTTACGTCTTAACAGCAGGATGCGGATTTTTACAAAATCATAGAGCAGTCCCAGCAGCAAAATTAAACTTCCGAAGAGAAGCGTTCTGATACCGAAATGTGTGTAAAGAATTCCTCCTGAAACACCTCCTGCAAAAAAAAGCCAGATTATGATTAAACGGAGTTTTATTGATTTGATGAGCTTCTTTTTATGTGCCTGATCTTTATAAAAGAAAAGTTGAGAAAACTCGATACCCATATCGGTAAACAGTCCGGTTAAATGTGTTGTACGGACCACCGCATTTGATATGCTTGTTACGAGTGAATTCTGCATCCCCATCGCAAATAGAAGGCTGAAAGCGATCATATCCGGATTTTCCGAAATAAGATATGTCCCTGTAATTCCTATGCCTGCAAGGATTACAGCCTCGGTAATAGTAGGGACAACATAAATAAGATTTTCCCGTCTTCGCGAATAAATTTCAACCATAAAGTTGGAAATGAAAGCACCCAGAAAAAAGAAAAAGATATAAAGTGCCACGTGAAAAGCACTCCGGAAATCCTGCTTGAAAGCTTCATCTACAAAGTAAGCGAAATGTCCTGTAACGTTTGTTGTAAGTTTCTGCACCGAAAAAAATCCCACCACATTTACCAAACCAGCCACGAAACTCAGCAGTGAGGCAATCCCAAGATTATGCTTTTCGGTACGGGTTTTTCCTTTGTGGCTGAACATTACTCACTGGATTTATTCGCCAACTGCCCACAGGCCGCATCGATGTCTCCTCCCCGGCTTCGGCGGATCAGCACAGTAATTCCGGCGTTTTCGAGTTGGCGTACATAATTTTCCTCGGCTTCTTTATTGCATTTATCGTATTTTCCGTCGCCGATGGGATTATACTGAATTAAGTTCACTTTACTCGGAACCTGCTTACAGTAACGGATGAGCGCTTTGATGTCTTCATCCTGATCATTGATTCCTTTCCAGACGCAGTATTCAAATGTTATAGGATTTCCAGTTTTTTCGTACCAGTATTTTAAAGAATCCATGATATCGGTAAGCGGAAATTTATCGGAGAAAGGCATGATTTCATTCCTTTTCGACTCGATCGCTGAATGTAAAGAAAGCGCAAGTTTTACCCGCAGATCTTCATCGGCAAGCATTTTAATCATCTTAGGAATCCCTGACGTTGACACGGTGATTCTCCGCGGCGACATGCCCAAACCTTCGGGCTGTGTAATTTTCCTGACCGCATCTACTACATTTTTGTAATTCATCATCGGCTCGCCCATTCCCATGAAAACGATGTTTGAAAGCGGTCTGTCGAAATAAAGTTTGCTTTGTCTGTCGATTAAGGCTACCTGATCCACAATTTCTGCAACTTCCAGATTTCTCATCCTTTTCAGGCGTGCGGTTGCACAAAATTCGCAGTTCAGAGAACAGCCAACCTGAGACGAAACACAGGCTGTAGTACGGGTTTCTGTAGGAATCAGGACCGATTCTACGAGAAGTCCGTCGTGTAGTTTTACACCGTTTTTAATGGTTCCGTCGGTCGATTTCTGAAGCTGGTCAACCGAAATGGGATTGATGATGTATTCCTGAGAAATTTTCTCTCTGAGGTCTTTAGAAAGATTGGTCATTTCATCAATAGAATGCAGATTCTTGCTCCACAGCCAGTCATAAACCTGCTTCGCGCGGAAGGGTTTTTCGCCGATCTCTCTGAAATAATCAGTCAGCTGTTCTAAATTTAATGTCCGTATATCTTTCATAAAAAGTCTCGCAGATTTAGCAAAGTCGGCAGATTCTCTTTCTGCGTCATCAGCAAATCTGCGAGAAATATTTAAAGTTAATTGATCTTACAGAATCAGCATTGCGTCCCCATAAGAATAGAATTTGTATTCGTTTTTAATGGCTTCTTCATAGGCCTGCATCAGGAAATCTTTCCCTGCGAACGCTGCGATCATCATTAAGAGTGTAGATTTTGGCGTATGGAAGTTGGTAATCATCGCATTGGCAACACCGAAATCATGTGGCGGGAAAATAAATTTATTCGTCCAGCCATGATAAGGCCCGATCTTTTTATTGGATGAAACCGAAGTTTCCAAAGCTCTCATGGTAGTGGTTCCCACTGCACAAACTCTGCGCTGCTCAGCAACCGCTTTGTTGATGATATCGGCGTTTTTCTGATCAATGATGGCTTCCTCAGATTCCATTTTATGTTTGCTTAAATCTTCAACCTCAATCGGGTTAAAAGTTCCCAAACCAACATGAAGTGTTACTTCAGCGAAATCGATTCCTTTGATCTCGAGTTTCTTCATCAAATGTCTGGAGAAGTGCAAACCTGCTGTAGGAGCTGCAACGGCACCTTCGTGCTTGGCATAGATGGTCTGGAAACGTTCTGCGTCTTCAGGTTCTACGGCTCTTTTGATATATTTTGGAAGTGGAGTTTCGCCCAGTTCTTTCAGTTTCGAGCGGAATTCCTCGTAAGAACCGTCATATAAAAATCTCAGGGTTCTACCTCTGGAAGTCGTATTATCGATTACTTCGGCAACCAAAGATTCGTCTTCAGTGAAAAACAATTTGTTTCCGATTCTTATCTTTCTTGCAGGATCAACCAAAACATCCCAAACGCGGGTTTCTTTATCGAGTTCTCTTAAAAGGAAAACTTCAATTTTGGCACCGGTTTTTTCTTTGTTTCCATACAATCTCGCCGGGAAAACCTTGGTATTATTGAAGATAAAAAGATCTTTTTCATCGAAATAATCTACAACATCTTTGAAAGTTTTATGTTCGATTGTCTGCTTTTTGCGGTCTAGAACCATGAGTTTGGCGTCGTCTCTGTGCTCTGCAGGATACTCTGCCAGGAGTTCTTCCGGCAAATGGAAGTTGAAATCAGATGTTTTCATTTTTTAAATTACGGTTTAAAAATTAGCCGAAAAACCCAATGATTTTCGGACTGCAAATATACGGCTTTGAAAAGGCAAAGTCAAGTGTTTGCCTATTTAACTAGAATTTCAGGGATTTAGGAAGCGTTAATTTAAGTTCTACATCATTATGATCTTCAAGTAAAAATTCACAGCTAACTTTTCTCTCGGTGATATCGTCCCTTACCACCATGTAATTTCCCGGTAAATTTGTATCATTCGTCAACGTATAATGAACACTTCTGCTTAACGCGAACATTGGAAACATATTTTTACTGGTCGGTTGCAGGGTAAGAATATGCTTAGCAACAGGTTTCTTTGCTTTTTTTGAACTGAAAATCTGCATTGAAACCTGCTTTGGAGAGGTTTCTGATATTTCACCAAAAGTAACATACTGGTTTTGATGAATTAAATGTTTCGTATTCAGCTTGTAAGAATAATCATATTCAAAAGCGAAAAAAATGTTTCCCTTTGATTTACTTTCTTTTACTGTAAAACGATGTGCCAGATCAGTTTTGGAATCAAAGAGTGTGGCACTAAGATATTCCGGAACTCTTGTAACCTTCAGGAAATAATTAAAATTATCGGAATTAAAATAGTTCACCGATTCTTTAATACCCTTTTTCTTTGCGTTATTAAGTACGTATCTGGTAACCGTATCAAAAGAATAAGTCTGTGCAGAACTCAATACAAACACAAAACTAAAGGCCACCAAATTAAGTTTCTTCATAAAAATGTTTTTATAATTTCCCATTCTTTTAGTTTTTTATCGAACGAAATCGTATGAAGCGGACTTGTTGAAGGTAAAACAAATACAGGAATTTCTGATTCTTTGCCTAAAATTTTCTTTAAATTCTTAAATGATTTCTGACCATTACAGAAAATCACGTTGATTGAAGGATGGTTATTTAGCATTTTCGTAATATCATTATGTTCCTCGTTTCGGATCTTCGTGTCGAGGCTTCCCTCGCGTTCGCAGGTATCGATGACGTCCCACAAAGCAATATTGTTTTTTCTGATGGTTTCAATTCTTGTCTCATAATCACCACTGAAATCCTTTCCTAGAAGTTCAAAAATAATTCTCCAGAACTGGTTTTGCGGATGCGCGTAATATTGCTGCATTTCCAGGGATTTAACGCCGGGAACCGAGCCTAAAATAAGAATTTTAGATTTTTTAGAAACAACCGGCGGAAAGGATGAAATTCGGTTCGACATTATTCAGGAGGTTTTACTTTAAAAAATTGGAATGATTAATGCAATCATTAAAAATATTAAAAAAATCAGTTATGAAAAAATTATCATTATTAATGGGAATGCTGATCCTGCTCTTCACGATCAGCTGCAGAGATATTGTGAATACGGTTTTAGACGCGCTGCCTCCTTTTGATGTTCCGTTTACGACTACAGTGACCATTCCCTTCGTGAACGTAAGTACCATGACATACACCAGAACACCAGAAATCCCAATGAATATAAATCTGGACGCTAAGATCAAAGAAAATAATCCAAATTATTCTATTAATAACCTGAAATCGGTAAAGATGAGTACGCTGAGTATGGATTTTATCAGCTCAACCGTCGATACGAAACTTGATGTTATTAAAAATGCGAGAGTTTATATTAAAGCTCCCAACCAGCCGGAAAAACTTATCGCTACAGTGGTGAATAATACCAATCCTAATACGGTTACATTTACGGTGCCAGATGAAGAACTGATCAACTATTTTAAAACTAGCCAGAATTCCTTAATTTTTGAAATTCAGGCGAGCGCCGTAGCTGCGGACCAAATCACAATGAAGATGAATACCGGTTTCAAGGTAAAAGTTCAGTTATAAAATTTAAACTGTGAAAAATAAAAAAAGCTTCTGGAATAATCAGAAGCTTTTTTTTATTACATTTTTTGGTTCTAAAGCGTTTCTCTTAACCATTCGAAAAATTCGCGCTGCCATACCAAGCCGTTCTGTGGCTTAAGCACCCAGTGATTTTCGTTCGGAAAATAAAGAAATTTAGATTTCAAACCGTGAAGTTTTGCTGCCTGAAATGCCTGCTGGCCCTGCTCATATCCAACGCGGAAATCAATTCCACCCTGAATGATCATGATTGGTTTGTTCCATTTATCCACAAAATTTGAAGGATTAAATTCGTTATAGGCTTTAGGTAAAGGCTGATCTGTAGGTTTTCCTAGATCCCAGTTGGCAAAAAACAGTTCTTCGGTAGTTCCATACCAGGATTTCATATCGAAAAGTCCGTCGTGAGCAATAAAAGTTTTAAATCTGTTTTCATGGATTCCGGCCAGCATAAAAACGCTGTATCCTCCGTAACTTGCTCCTACAGCACCCATTCGGTCAGCATCAACGTATGGCAAAGTTTTGGCGTAATCTGTTGCTGATAAATAATCATCCATTACCTGTCCGCCCCAGTCTTTAGAAATCTGCTCGTTCCATTGTGTTCCCCAGCCCGGCATTCCGCGGCGGTTTGGCGCAACTACAATATAACCGTTGGCTGCCATCAGCGCGAAATTCCAGCGGGTGCTGAAATACTGAGTTAATGCTGACTGCGGACCGCCCTGGCAATAAAGAAGGGTTGGATATTTCTTATTAGGATCGAAGTTGGGTGGATAATGAATCCAAACGCCCATTTCTTTACCATCCGTCGTTTTTACCATCTTCAGTTCCGATTTTCCCGGCGTTAATTTGGCATAATTCGCTTTATTAACCTCTGTTACCTGAGTCATTGTCCCGGATTTTAAATCTACTGAAAACAAGTCAGGATTATGATTGATGTCGTTTCTGGAAACCAAAAGCTGGTTTTTGTTTTGAGCATAAATCTCATTCACATCAAAATCACCTTTCGTTACCTGCTGAATTTTAGCATTCTTGGGATTCAGAGAAAACAGCTGTTTTGTCCCGCGGAAGGCTGTCGTAAAATAGATTGTTTTTGAATCCTGAGTCCAGAAGACATCGCCAACTACGCTTTCATCCCACTCTTTCGTAAGGTTGCTCACCTTTCGGGATTTCCAGTCCATCAATTTAATATCATTTTTGTCTGCTTCGTAACCGTCTCTTTCCATCGACATCCACTGCAAAGTCTTTCCGTCCGGAGAAAATTTCGGAGCAACATCGTAACCTTTATTGCTTTCAGTAAGATTGGACGTAGTACCTGCTGCTAAATCATAAGCAAAAATATCGGTATTGGTTGATTGGGCGTATTCCGCTCCGCTCAGAGGTTTTGTAACGTATAAAAGCTGTGCAGAATCCGGACTCCAGACAAAATCTTCAGCTCCGCCAAAAGGGCGTTGCGGCGAATCCCACATTTTACCTTCAAGCAAATCTTTTGCATTTTCAACTTTGTCTGCAACGTTCACCACGAAAACGTGATTATATTTTCCTTCGCTGAAATAATCCCAATGGCGGTGGTTCAGGTCGGTATAAATGTGAGCGGAAGATTTCGGAACATCCTGATATTTGTCTTTACCCATCACTTTTTCAACCAAAACCTGCTTACTGAAGGCAATCTTTTTTCCGTCGGGTGAAATCACAATATTATCGACTTCGCCAATCGTGTAAAATTCTGCCCAGGTTTTTCCTGCATCTTTCGAAAGGTAAATTTTATCGCCTTCCTGTACGTAGATGCCGTTTTTATCCCATTGGATCAGGGCTTTTTTACCTAAGTCAAGATTAGCAGCTTCAGCATTTTTGATATTGAGAAAATAGGTTTTCTTATTGTTTTTTTCAGTTTTCAGATCGGTCTTCCCAATGGTATAAATTAAAGACGACTGATCGGGTGAAACTGCCGAAACGCCAATTTTATTTAATGTCCAGAGGATTTCGGGCGTCATCACATTTTGTGCATTCATAAGAAAAGGCGCAGCTACTGCGAGAATAGTGTGTTTTAACTTCATAAAAAATCAATTTTGATCATTACAGATGCAGACTGCAACTGTGTTTACAAATATAGAAATTTATGATGATTTGCTGTGCTTAAAAGATTCCGGTTAAGCTCCATCCAAATATTACCGGTAAAACAAAAATCACCGCTGGTCGCGGTGATCTGAGATTTGATTTATTTAAAGTTTATTCTGAAGAAGTAAAAATCCCGTTCAACAGTGAAGTAATAAGTGACAGCGCAATGCTGAAAATAAATGCCCACCAGAACCCATCAATCGTCATCCCGTCAATAAAATAATCTGCAATCAGAATAACCAGAGCATTAATGACCAGGGAAAAAAGCCCCAGAGTAATAATGGTAAGAGGCAGACCGAGAATTTTCAGAATGGGCGAAACAATCAGGTTCAGAATCCCCAGAACGATTGCAAACACAATTGCCGTGGAAAACCCATCGAAATGTACGCCTGAAAGAATTTTAGTGAGAAAAAATGCCACTACTGCGGTAACAAGAAGTCGGATGATTAAATTCATAGTTTATAGATTTATAGTTTAGTTAAGGTTGAGTAATTAGTTTTCTTAAAAGTCATGCTTTTGCCAATCCACTTAAATTTCCAGTATCCGCGTACTTTCAGAAGGCCGTTTTCCGTGATCTGGGCAGAGGAATCCCATAACCTGCCCGAACTGGCATCATAGATTTTACCATGTTCCCATTCGTTTTTTGCCGGATTATATACAAGACCATCCAAAACCTCCATTCCTAATATCTTTCTGTGCCGCAGACTGGGATCAGGATTTTCGAAATCGGTACGGGTATGCATCGGTTTTCCGCTTCCTTTGCTCTCGTCGAACCAAATCACTTTGGCCTTATACTCACCTTTCAGTTTGTATACCTCTACAGCAACACTGTGATCGGTTGCAAGCCATTTGCCAAGCACGTGATCTGCCTTAGACTGGGCATTTAAATTCAGAAAACAAAAATAAAGGATTAAAACGAGATTTTTTATAAGCATGGCTTTCCCTATACAAGTTTTTTGCCAACTTACCTACTATCAGCCAGTTTTGTTGATTATTATTTTTCGATCGCAGTAAATTTTTACGAAATCTGAAACCCAATCACCATTTATATTTTTCTCTCTTCCCAAAAAATATTATCTTCAGCACCAAAAGTTATATAGAATGAAGAACTATGCTAAAGCTTTAATGCTTTCGACGGTCCTTGCAGCGGGACTCAATGCCCAAACGCAGGACCAAATGACAAAATCCATAATGGATGAAACTTACAACAATTCCCAACTTGAGAAACTCGCCTATGAATTGCTCGATGGAATCGGTCCAAGACTGGTGGGAAGTCCAAAAATGCAGCAGTCTCACGACTGGGCGGTAAAACAATTCAAAAACTGGGGAATCGATGCACGCAACGAACAGTGGGGAGAATGGAAATCCTGGGAAAGAGGAACTTCTTCTCTCGAAATGGTCTATCCTTATGCAAAATCTCTTGAAGGGATGCAGCTCGCCTTCAGCCCGGCGACTCCGGCTAAAGGTTTAACTGCAGATGTGGTGATGCTTCCGACCTTCAGCAGTAAAGAAGATTTCACCAAATTTCTTTCATCAGTAAAGGGAAAACTCGTTATGGTTTCCCAATATCAGGCATCCGGCAGACCTGAATACAACTGGAAAGAATTTGCAACACCAGAATCTTTCGAAAAAATGCAGGCGGAGTCCAAAGCCGCATCTGAAGCGTGGCAGAATTCAATTAAAGCTTCAGGAGAAACGTCGCGTACCTTGAATGCAAAGCTTGAAGCAGCCGGTGCAGCCGGAATCATTTCTTCAAACTGGTCCCGGGGCTTCGGTGTTAACAAAATATTTTCGGCAGGAACAAAAAAAATCCCGGTTATGGATGTTTCTCTTGAGGATTACGGACAGCTTTACAGAATGCTGAAAAACGGAACTACACCAAAACTGAAAATCACAGCCAATTCTAAAGACAAAGGAATTGCACCAACCTTCAATACCGTTGCCGAAATCAAAGGTTCAGAAAAACCTGATGAATATATTATACTATCAGCACACCTCGATTCCTGGGATGGCGGCACCGGTGCAACCGATAACGGAACCGGAACCATTACCATGATGGAAGTTGCAAGAATACTGAAAAAATTATATCCTAATCCAAAAAGAACCATCATCGTAGGCCTTTGGGGAAGCGAAGAACAGGGACTGAACGGATCACGCGGTTACGTTTCTGCGCATAAAGACCAGATGCCAAAGATACAGGCGCTGTTCAACCAGGACAACGGAACGGGACGTATCGCCAACATCAGCGGACAGGGATTCCTGAATTCTTATGATTATTTGGGAAGATGGCTTGCTGCCGTACCAAAGGAACTTACCAAAGACATCAAAACAACGTTCCCGGGCACTCCAGGCGGTGGCGGATCAGACCATGCATCATTTGTTGCGGCAGGAGTTCCAGCCTTCATGTTGGGCTCTTTGAACTGGAGCTACGGAAATTACACCTGGCATACCAACCGCGATACTTATGACAAAATCGTTTTTGATGATGTAAAAAGCAATGTAGCTTTAATCGCTATTATGACATATATGGCCAGCGAAGATCCGGAAAAAACGTCTGCAGAAAGAATTAAACTTCCTGTTAACGAAAGAACCGGTGAACAGATGAAATGGCCTGAAGTAAAGGAACCAACAAGAAAAGGAGGTCTCGACTAATTTCATACCTTCACATACGGAAACGTTCAGCTTTTGCTGAACGTTTTTTTATTTATCAAGTTCAATCCAAACCGGCGCATGGTCGCTTGATTTTTCCCAACCCCGCACATCTTTGTCGACACCGGCTTTTTTTAGATAAGGAAGTACTTCGGTTGACAGTAAAAAATGATCAATTCTTAAACCCGCATTTCTTTCATAAGCATTACGGAAATAATCCCAGAACGTATAGATGGTTTCGTCGGGGTAAAGGTGCCGCAAAGCATCAGTCCAACCCTGATCGATCAAATTTTTAAAAGCCTCACGCACTTCCGGCAGAAAAAGCGCATCTTTAGCAAACTTCTCAGGTTTATATACGTCCTTCTCTGTTGGCATCACGTTGAAATCTCCTATCAAAAGCACTTTCTTATTTGAAGTTATAAGCATTTCTGCGTGTGCATCGAGGCGCTCAAACCACTTCATTTTATAATCAAATTTTGGCCCTGGTACCGGATTCCCATTCGGAAGATAAATGCATGCAATAATTAAATCTTCAATCTTCACCTCCAGATAGCGGCTTGCATCATCGTCATCATCTCCGGGAAGTTTTGTACGGGAAATCTCCGGTTTACCTTTTCTCGAGAGCACTGCTACTCCATTCCAGCTTTTCTGTCCGAGCCACACGGCCTGATATCCCGCTTCAAGGATTTCAGTTTCAGGGAATTTTTCCTGAGGTGCTTTAAGTTCCTGGAGACATACGACATCCGGCGCTTTTTCTTTCAGCCATTTCAGCAGTACAGGCAGGCGGCCATTCACGCCGTTCACATTATAAGTTGCAATTTTCATAGGTTCTTATGATATCAAAGTTAAAAACTCCCCGTTTAATTGGACGCATTTTTGATGGTCTAAAATCAAAACCAACTTTTATGAGAGCAATCTGGAACGGAGCCATTGGATTCGGGCTCGTCAATATTCCCATCAAACTTTATTCCGCGACTGAGGAAAGTAATCTGGATCTAGATATGCTGGACAAGGACGATCTTTCCAATATTAACTTTAAGAGAGTAAATGCGACAACGGGAAAAGAAGTAAAATGGGAAAATATTGTAAAAGGTTATAAACTGGAAGACAGCTATGTGGTCCTTACAAAAGAAGATTTCGAGGAAGTAAATCCCGAAAAATCGAAAATCCTGAACATTAAACAGTTTGTAGACGTACACGAAATTGACAGTGCCTATTTTGAGTCCTCCTACTTTCTGGAACCACAGAAAAACGGTGAAGAAGCTTACAAACTGCTGTTGAAAGCACTTTTAAAAACTAAAATGGCAGGTATTGGGACTTTCATTCTCCGAGAAAAAGAAATTCTTTGTCTTGTGCGGCCTTACGAAGACAAAATCCTCATGGTTAACAGAATGCGCTATCCGGAAGAACTCAGAAGTTTTGAAGACCTGAAAATTCCTAGCGCTAAAAATCCCAAAGCTGACGAACTGGAAATGGCGGAATCTCTCATCAAACAGCGCGCAACAAAATTTGATCCGGCGAAATATAAAAACACCTATAATGATGATTTAATGGCCATCATCAAAGCTAAATCTAAAGGAAAAGTAAAAAAAACCGAGACCAAAGAAGAGGTTTCCGCAAAAGCAACCGACCTGATGGCACAGCTGAAAGCAAGTCTGGAAGCCGGAAAAGCCAAGGCAGGTTAAAAAATAACTTAGTAAAATTTTCAGAAGATGCCATTAGAGAAATACAACGAAAAAAGGGATTTTAAACAGACGGCAGAACCCAAAGGAAAATCCCAGAGTAGTAAAGGAAAACTGAAATTCGTGATTCAGCGCCATGCCGCCAGCAGGCTGCATTATGATTTCCGGCTGGAAATGGATGGTGTACTGAAAAGCTGGGCTGTCCCGAAAGGACCTTCCTTAAATCCGGAGGACAAACGCCTTGCGATGATGGTTGAAGACCACCCTTTTGCTTACCGCAGTTTTGAAGGAAGTATCCCGGAAGGGAATTACGGTGCCGGCGAAGTGGAAATCTGGGACGAAGGAACTTACGAACCTCTGGAAAAAGCTAAAGGTAAAACCGATGATCTGCTTATGCAGGCAGAATTGCATAAAGGTTCTCTGAAATTCATCCTTCACGGTAAAAAGCTTAAAGGCGAATTTGCCCTCGTAAAAATTAAAAATTCTGACAGCGGAGAGCCCTGGCTTCTCATCAAACACAAGGATAAATTTGCCACAGACCATTACGATGCTGAAGAAAATACCGCAGAAGATTCCGCCGTTACAGCATATCTAAATTCAAAAAAAAAAGTAAAAAAAGTTGAGAAAAAGTCGGAGGAGGTAAAAACATACCGGAATTATACTCCTTCACTCAGCGGCGAGAAAAAACTCACCAAGTTCATTACTCCCATGCTTGCGGGAACTACTGATAAACCTTTCAGTTCCCCGGACTGGGCGTTCGAAATTAAATGGGACGGCTACCGTGCCGTGGCCGATCTCCGGAAAGATATTCAGCTGTATTCCAGAAATGGACTTTCGTATGTTGAAAAGTTTAAGAAAGTGAGTAACTCGCTGAAATTTCAGGAACACGAAATGATTCTGGACGGCGAACTGGTTGCGTATGATGATCAGGGAAAGCCGAATTTCCAGTGGCTGCAGCGGATTGGCGATAATCCCAACCTAAACGTGATTTATCAGGTTTTTGATCTCTTGTGGCTGAACGGTCATTCCACAGAAAATCTAAGTCTCATCCAAAGGAAAGAACTTCTGAAAGACGCTTTGGTAGAAACCGAATACATCAAATACCATGATCATGTCCTGGAAAATGGAGAAAAATTTTTCCGGCTGGTAGAGAAGATGGAACTGGAAGGCATGATCGCCAAGAAAATAGACAGCACTTACCACCGCGGTACCCGAAATGGTGATTGGCTGAAAATAAAAAGCCAGAAGACCGAAGAAGTCCTTATTTGTGGATTTACCGCTCCTAAAGGCAGTCGCAAGAAATTTGGATCACTAGTTCTCGGACGTTATGATGGGGATGAACTGATTTTTTGCGGACATACAGGTACCGGCTTCAGCGACAAAGGTCTTGTAGAACTCTACGGAAAAATGGAACCGCTGATTACCGATAAGCCACCTTTCACGACGACACCAAAGACCAACGATAAACCGACCTGGCTTAAACCTGAACTTATTGCTGAAATTAAATTCACGGAACTTACGGGCGACCATATCTTCAGACATCCTGTTTTTCTGAGGCTCAGAGAAGATCTTAATCCCAAAGATCTTAATGTCAGGAAAGATGAAGAAAAATATGTCGCTGATCCAGTACCATTAAAAAAATCAGTTATGAAAAGAGAAAATGAGCAGCTGCAGAAATTTGGAAAGCAGGAAGTGAAACTGACCAACCAGAATAAAATTTATTTCCCGAAAGATCAGGTTACCAAAGGCGACGTGATTGCTTATTACCAAAGCGTTGCAAAATATATTCTGCCCCACCTGAAAGACAGGCCTCAGTCGATGAACCGATTTCCTAATGGAATAGATGGGATGAGCTTCTATCAGAAAGACGCCTCCGACGAAATCCCGGACTGGATTGAAACCCAGAAAGTATTTTCGGAGTCCACCGATAAATACATCAATTACATCCTCTGCAACGATAAGGCAACGATGGCTTATCTTAATAATTTGGGCTGCATCGAGCTTAATGTCTGGACAAGCCGGAAAGAAACCACCGATAAACCGGATTATCTGGTGCTGGATCTTGATCCTTCGGACAACAATACATTTGAAGACGTAATTCTTACCGCGCAAACCGTGAAAAAGGTAATGGATAAAGCCAAAATAAAAGGATACTGCAAAACATCGGGCAGTTCAGGAATCCACATTTATATCCCGGCGGGCGCACAGTATTCTTTTGAACAGGTTAAAAATTTTGCCCATATCATGATGCAGATGGTGCAGAAAGAACTTCCGGATCTCACAACACTCGAACGCACCTTACAGAAGCGGGACAAAGGAAAAATTTATCTTGATTACCTCCAGAACCGCCGCGGACAAACCCTTGCCAGCGTATACAGCCTCCGTCCGAAAAACGGCGCACCGGTTTCCATGCCCATTGAATGGGACGAACTGAAAATCGGCCTCAAACCTACTGATTTCAACATTGAAAACGCATTGGCAAGAATTGAGGAAAAAGGCGATCTCTTCAAACCGGTACTGGGCAAAGGTTTTGATATGCTGAAGGCAATTTCACTTTTAGAAACGGAATAACAGCAGGCCAGGCAGATTTGGTTACATATTTGATAGACCCATTTCATGGAAAGTCAAAATTATACCAATCATAAAAGATACTACGCGCCGCATCACTTCATCTATCTACCGCTTCTGGCAGTACTTCAGATTGTAGGAATTTGGAAAAGTTTCAGTGATGAGCAGTACGGTTTAGTTTGGCAATTGTTTTCGGTCGTAATTTTCCAGCTGCTATTTCTGGCAATTATGCTCAGGCAACACTATGCACTCGGAAATCAGAACAGAATCATAATTCTTGAATTCAAACAAAGGTATTTTGAACTCTTTGGGAAAAGGTCCGATGAAGTAGCGGAGAAGTTAAGTTTCGATCAGATTGCCGCTTTGCGTTTTGCCTATGATGATGAGTTTAAAATATTACTGGAGCGTACGCTGAGCGAAAACCTTTCCGGTGATACGATTAAAAAGTCCATCACGGGATGGAAGCCTGATTTTCAAAGAGTTTAAACGCACATTACTAAATTTAAATACAAACACTAAAAATCACTGTTATGAAAAAATTCACATTATTAAGTCTGGCATTATTAGCAATGTTTACCCTAACCGGCTGCGACGCCATTGAAACCATTTTTAAAGCGGGTATGTGGTGGGGATTCATTTTAGTCGCTGCAGTTATCGGTCTGATTTTCTGGTTGTTTTCACGAGGCAGGAAATAATTAAACTTATGTAAAGAGTATGCAGAAGAAATCAAAAACCAAAATCCGGCCTCCGCAGAAACAGAACAAACCGGGGCTCGAGAAAAAACTTTCTCCCGCTCCAGAAAGTGAACCCGTTCAGCAGGAGCAAAAGCTTAAAGGCAAAACCGCCATTATCACCGGAGGCGACAGCGGAATCGGCAAAGCGACTGCATTGATTTTTGCGGCGCAGGGTGCAGATATCGTAATTCCTTACCTCAGTGAAACCGTTGATGCAAAAGAAACCCGGAAGGAAATTGAAGAATTGGGCAGAAATTGCCTTCTTATAAAAGGTGATCTCGGTAATGAGAATCACTGTAAAAAAGTGATCAGCAAAACCATTTCTGAGTTTGGAAAACTTGATATTCTTGTAAACAACGCAGCCAATCATTGGGAAGCTGAAAGCATTGAGGATATCAGTACGGAACAGCTGATGACGACCTTTCATTCCAATTTTTTTTCGCTGTTCTGGCTCACTAAATATGCAATGAAACATTTAAAAAAAGGAAGCTGCATTATCAATACGACTTCTGTAACAGCGTACCGCGGAAGTGACCACCTCATCGACTATGCTGCCACCAAAGGAGCGATATTGTCTTTCACAAGAAGTTTGTCCGCCAATCTTGCAGAAAAAGGAATTCGGGTAAATGCAGTAGCTCCCGGACCAATATGGACGCCACTTATTGCCTCTACCCTATCTAAAAAAGCAGTTTCCGAATTTGGAAGTGATACGCCCATGAAACGTGCAGGTGAACCCAATGAAGTAGCAACCTGCTTTCTCTTCCTCGCAAGCGATGATTCTTCGTACATGACCGGTCAGGTACTTCACCCCAACGGCGGCGAAATTGTAAACGGTTAAAACACTGATAATGATATGAAAAACCCCGAGACAGACATTGTAATTTCCCTGAGTCCCTCGAAGATTGTAAAAATCATGAAGGATCCTGTAAAATCTGCTAAAGCGGTAAGTTTAGTTTATACCAGTGACCGCGAAGCAGACGGAATTATACGGCGGAAGTGGGGTAAGAAATTTGTCTATTATAACGGTGGCGAGAAGATAAAAGATCACGATGAAATCCAACGGATCAATAAACTTGCGATTCCGCCCGCGTGGGAAAACGTCTGGATTTGCGGCTTGCAGAATGGCCATCTTCAGGCGACCGGTATTGATGCGAAACGCAGAAAACAGTACAGATATCATCCTGTTTGGAATGCGCTCCGCAACCACACGAAATTTTACAGAATGCTGCAGTTTGGTTACGCACTGCCCCAAATCCGGCTTCATCTGGAACAGGATCTTTCTCTGAAGACCTTAGAAAAAAGGAAAGTTCTAGCGGTTGTTGTCAGTCTGATGGAAAGAACCAATATCCGTATCGGAAACAATGTTTATGAAAAACTTTACGGATCTTTCGGATTAACGACTTTAAAAGATAAACATGTCAATATTAAAGGGCAGAAAATCAATTTTTCCTTCAAGGGAAAAAAAGGAATTTATCACGATATCGATCTGAAAAACGCTAAACTTGCCAAAGCGGTACAGAACTGCAAAGATATCCCGGGGAAGGAACTTTTTCAATATTACGATAGTGACGGCAGCAGGCATGCAATCGATTCCGGGATGGTAAATGAATATATCAAAGAAATCAGCGGTGATGATTTTACAGCAAAAGATTTCCGGACCTGGTCTGGCACCGTAAACGCACTCATCGCTTTTAAAGAAATCGGTGAAGCAGAAAACGATTCAGGTTATAAATCAAAAGTAAAAGAAGCTCTTGAAATGGTTGCCGAAAATCTGGGAAACACTGCGACTGTCTGCCGTAAATATTATGTTCATCCGCTAGTCATTAACCTTTATGAAAACCGTTCGATTAAGAAATATCTGGATGAACTGGACGCGATAGAAATCGATGACGGAAGTTCGGGACTTACTAAAGAAGAACATATTGTGATGAAAATCCTTGAAAACGAAAAGCTTTAAACTAAAATTAACCTCTAAATCAGAAATCATGAAAATAGAACTTCAGGAAAACGAAATTACCATCGTTCAATTAGGCACTGCTTTTGAAGAAAATGGCGTAATCATGCGCAAAGTAACCTTCGAAATACAGGGCAAAGAATTTGAGAGAGATATTATTCTGGGACCCAACGGAACGGGCGCAGACTTTACGGACCCACAAAAATTCTATATGATGAACAAAGAGCAGGTAGATGCAAATTTGATTCTGTTCCTTTCAGAACATCATTTGTACAACAATTTGGATCAGCAATCATAGACTACAACAAAAAAAACAGCAATACGCTGTTTTTTTGTTTGTTTAATGAGGCTTTTATATCGCAGATTTTAAATTCTAGTGTGGTAATTTTTCTCTGAAGTACCCGTATACCCATGTTCCGGCAATTGCACTCAGCAAGGTAACCACTACAGCAGTTGCACCTGTTCCAATCTGTGCGAAAAGCGGTCCGGGACACGCACCGGTTACTGCCCAACCGAAACCGAATATCAGTCCGCCATAAATCTGACCTTTGTTAAATTCTTTTTTGTGGAAAACGATTTCTTCTCCATAAATTGTTTTAATGTTGAATTTCTTGATAAGCCATATCGAAATCATGGCCACAAAAATGGCACTTCCAATGATTCCGTACATGTGGAAAGACTGCAGCCTGAACATTTCCTGAATCCGGAACCAACTGATCACTTCGGCTTTTGTAAATACAATTCCGAAGAAAATTCCGAGGAGAAGATATTTTAAATTGTGATACCAGCGGTGCTCCAGTTTGCTTTCATTCACACACATGGTATCCAAAGATCTTATTTCCAGATCATCTTTTGTAGTATTGTTTTGTTGCATTTTTTTGGTTTAAAGTGAAAGAATAATCGGAAGTAACACATTGGCCATCAGAAAGCCCCCAATCATAAAACAGACCGTAGCGATAAGACTTGGAAGCTGCAGGTTAGCAATTCCCATGATCGAATGTCCGCTTGTACATCCGCCTGCATATCGTGTTCCGAATCCTACGAGGAATCCGCCGCCTACCATCATCAATAAACCCCGTAAAGTAAAAAGTGCATCCCAGTTCATAAGCTGAGTAGGAACCAGATTGTTATAATCGGTGATCCCATAACCTTCCAGTTCCTCAGCTAAAGCAGGATGAACCGCAACAGGATCCGAACCCGTCAACAGAACCGAGGTTATAATACCTCCAACAAAAATTCCGAAAACAAAGAATAAATTCCAAACCTCCTTTCTCCAGTTATATTTAAAGAAAGGAATATTTGCAGGCAGACAAGAGGCGCAGATGTGCCGTAAAGAAGAAGAAATCCCGAAAGATTTATTGCCAAGTATCAATAGCGCCGGAACGGTTAGTCCGATCAATGGTCCTGCGACATACCAAGGCCAGGGCTGCTGAAGAAATTCTATCATAAATTTTTATTTTTTTAACTCAAAATATTTCCGAAAAGCGAAGTAAATCAACTGAATTAACATTAAGTTGATGCACTGATTTCCGGTCTGCAAAATTAATCAAATGTTTCCAAAAATCCCGGTAATGGATTTCGGGTGATTTTTATGACGGGAAACTCCTCACTTCAGCAGCATCACTACTGAAGATTATGAATTGAATAAAAGATTTTTGAAAATCAGCTATTTCTGTTCCGGATAATTTTCATCAGATCTTCCAGATAATCGGTCTGCACCTCCTGTATTTCGAGCAGCTTTTTATTTTGATTCACGAGCAGATGGTCGATTTTCTCGCTCAGCAGCTTAATTTCGAGTTCGGCTTTCAGATTGATTTTATAATCGTGTTCTCCCCTGATTCTGTCTTTCTGTTCCTGGCGGTTCTGGCTCATCATGATGATGGGAGCCTGTATTGCAGCGATGCACGAAAGAATGAGATTAAGCAAAATAAAAGGAAACGGGTCTAAAGGTTTTGCAGCTAAAATCCAGATGTTGGTAACCATCCATAGTATGATAAATGCAAAAAAAGTAATAATAAAACGCCAGCTTCCGCCGAATAATGCAACACGGTCGGCCAACTTTTCCCCCACCGTTAATTCCGCGTCGATATCATCCATAATATTTTCCGAAAGAATGGAATTATTTTTAATCGCATCCATCACATCAAGATCAATGATCGCAAGTTCCCCTTTTTCCTCGGTGATCAATGAAGTGAGATATAGCCGGCGGTAACGGTTCAGCTCCCCTAATGAAATAAAGTCATCTTTAGAAAAGCCCGGATATTCATTTTGAATCAGATTAAAAACTCCGGTCCGGATGTCATGGCCCTCAATTTCTTCTCCTTCGGAAATTTTTTGGTTGCTGATGTAGCTGTCTTTCATATTCTTAGGCATTATTAAATATTGAAACTCCAGATAAAGTTAGTCATTATGGAATTGAAATAAATATTTAATTGTCACATTTTCAAACGGATAAACTTTTTCCGGAACCATTTTATCTGAAAACAAGAACCGTCAGAAATATTCTTCTTAAGATTTAAAAAACTTTTTTCAGAAAAATTACGGTAATTTGCAGCCCGTCCTAAAAATGAAGTTGTACCATGAAATTATGTATTGCCGAAAAACCAAGTGTTGCCAGAGATATTGCGAAAGTATTGGGTGCTAATATGCCTAAACAGGGCTATTTCGAGGGTAACGGTTTTTGGGTAACCTGGACGTTCGGACATCTCTGCACGTTGAAGGAACCTCATGATTACAGTCCGCATTTCAAGTCATGGGATCTCATCTTTCTCCCGATTATTCCGCAAAATTTCGGGATCAAGCTTATTCCGAATGCAGGCGTTGAAAAGCAGTTTAAAACGATAGAAAAATTAGTGGATGAATGTGCGGAAGTAATTAACTGCGGTGATGCCGGGCAGGAAGGTGAACTGATACAGCGCTGGGTACTTCAGAAAGCAAAGTGTAAAAAACCCATGAAGAGACTCTGGATCTCTTCCCTCACAGAAGATGCAATCCGGGAAGGTTTTGCAAATCTGAAACCTGCCGAAAATTATCAAAATCTGTATCTGGCAGGAAATGCAAGAGCCATTGGAGACTGGCTGCTGGGGATTAATGCCACCCGTCTTTTTACGCGCAAATTTGGCGGAAACAAAGGGGTACTTTCCATCGGGCGCGTGCAGACTCCTACCCTTGCCATGATTGTACAGCGGCAGAAAGAAATTGATGCTTTTAACACGGAAGAATATTGGGAACTGAAAACCAAATACCGCGACGTGCTTTTTACCGCCGCAATTGACCGGTTGAAGACCAAAGAAAAGGCAGAAAAAGGCCTCTCATATCTGAAACAATACGAATTTGAAATTATTGCTTTTGAAATTAAAGAAGGTAAAGAGAAAAATCCAAGACTTTTTGATTTAACGGCGCTACAGGTTGAAGCCAACAGGAAATACGGCTACTCTGCGGAAAATACACTGAAATACATCCAAAGCCTCTACGAGAAAAAACATACGACTTATCCGCGTGTAGACACCACTTATCTTTCAGAAAATCTGCATCCTAAAATTGAAGGAATTCTGCGTTCGATGAATTTTTACGCGCAGTTTACCGCACCCCTGCTTTCACAGCCAATACCGAAATCCAAAGTGGTTTTTGATGATGCTAAAGTAACCGATCACCATGCGATTATCCCAACGGAAATTCCGCCTTCATCAAGCTTATCAATAGAAGAAAAGCTTATTTACGATCTGGTTGCTAAGCGTTTCATCGCTGTTTTTTATCCTGAATGTAAAATTTCCAATACTTTGGTGGAAGGGCAGGTCGGAACTATTCCGTTTAAAGCTTCCGGCAAACAGATTCTGGAACCCGGCTGGCGCGAAGTTTATGCTTCTGACAAAAAAAGTGATTCCGAAAAAAAGGATAAAGACGAGGAGCAAACCATTCCGGAATTTAAAAGCGGGGAAAAAGGACCTCACCAACCGCTCATTCACCAGGGAAAAACCAGTCCGCCAAAGCCTTACACCGAAGCTACCCTGCTCCGTGCGATGGAAACTGCCGGGAAGCAGGTTGATGATGAAGAATTGCGCGAAATGATGAAAAACAACGGTATTGGAAGACCTTCTACCCGTGCGAATATCATCGAAACACTTTTCAAAAGAAAATATATCGAAAGAAAAAAGAAAAATATTCTGGCCACCACAACCGGCGTTGCACTTATTGATACCATTAACGACGAACTGCTCAAAAGCCCCGAACTTACAGGAGAATGGGAATTCAAACTCAGAAAAATTGAGCGCGGTGAGTACGAAGCCAACCAGTTTAAGGATGAACTTGTGACCATGGTGACGGAACTTACCCGAAAAGTCATCAATGAAAAAGCAAAAATTATCACCTTCAAAGATGAATCAAAACCGACAGATAAAGAAAAAACCATAAGAAAAGCCACAACAATCGTTTGGGAAAATGAAACCTGCCCTAAATGCAGCGGGGAAAAACTGATGAAAGGAAAAACTGCAGTTGGATGTTCAAATTTCAAAGGCTGCGGATTCAAACTGCCTTTCATTATCTTCGGAAAAAAACTCACTGAAAAGCAGCTTCATGATGTGATCATGAAAGGAAAATCATCAAAACTTAAAGGATTTAGCGAACATCCAGATCAAGTTACTGAAGGCGTGCTGAGACTTTCTGAATTTTTTTTGGCAGAACTGACGGCGGAATAAAACTCCAACCCTTTAATAAATCCACAGCATTATTTTCAAAATCTTACCTTTGCGAAAGATTGGCTTACCTACTTAAAAAACCAACTTTAATTAGAGGATGCATTAAGATTCCTCACAACCTCAATCATATGACTATAGAAAAAAATCACGTAGTAGCGGTGCATTACACGCTGAACGCTCTGGAAGCAAACGGAGAAAAATCATTTATCGAAAAAACGGATGCTGACAATCCTTTTACTTTTCTTTACGGAGTGGGAATGATGCTTCCTAAATTCGAAGAGGAACTTCACGGAATGAGCGCTGGCGAACAGAAATCATTTACCATTACTGCCGAGGAAGGCTACGGCGAAAAGCAGGAAGATGCCACTACGCAATTGCCTGCTGCGATGTTTGAACAGTCTGGAATGCCGCCGGTTGGCGCAATTTTACCTTTACAGGATCCGGAAGGAAATCATATAAACGCCATTGTTCTGGAAGTGACTCCGGAAGCGGTAACCGTAGATCTGAATCATCCAATGGCAGGAAAAACTCTTCATTTCGATATCGAAGTTGTAGCAACCCGTCCCGCAACCGAAGAGGAACTGGCTCATGGTCATGCGCACGGCATCGACGGGAACGCCGGACATTAATCGTAATTACAGTTAATAGCGCGATCCTGATCACAGTTATTAACTCATCAATAAAAAAGTACACTGCATCAGCAATGTACTTTTTTAATTTTTATGAAAACAAATGATTACAGTCTTGATTCTGTATCGTCATTATACCATCTGTCATAAGTTGTGCGGGCATCTTCTTCGTTTCTTGGTTTGTAGCCCATATAGATTCCACCGTTCTTAATTTCGTCTTCGTATCTTCTTGCTTCATCTTCAGGAACACCCGTTCCGGTTAATGCGCCAACAAGTCCTCCTGTTGCAGCTCCGGCACCGGCTCCTGCCAATCCGGCTGCTAAAGGTCCTGCAATTACCAAACCTAATCCAGGTAATAAAACATTAGAACCAATTGCGGCTACTGCACCCACTACTGCACCGATTCCACCACCGATTAATGATCCCTTTCCGGCATTTTCAGCTACTTTATCTCCTAATTCAGAATCTGCATCACTGTTTGTAAAATAACGGTCACGTGTACTGTCGGACATCATTACGTTTACATCGTCTTTAGAATAACCTCTACCGTGAAGATCCTCGAAAGCACTGTCGGCCTCTTCTCTGGTTCTGAATACTCTTGATACATAATCGTTTCTGAATTCTGGTTTGTAATTTGAATTTTCCATAATAGTAAAAAAATTTTAAGTTAATATTTTGTTTAAGGTTTTTGGTAAAATTCAATAACGGTGCCATCTATCGGCGATTTAACATTGTTTAACATAATAATTTTTCACCAGGACTGAAGTTTAATCAGGAATACTGAATCTTCTGAAGCGCTCAATTTACTGAGGCTCAGAAACAAAATTCCTGACCAGTTAAATACGATTTATATCAATCACCAGAATCATTTTAAAGCTCCTTAACAAATCAAAAAACCGTGCTGGTAGATTTCCAACACGGTTTTATGATTTTTTAAATGTACTGTTTAAATAAACAGACTATGGATTGGTTGAAAAAATTGAACCGTTCGCAATCATTGCTCTTCTGTTCATCTTCAGGATATCCCTCACCCATTCTGCAAAATCTTCCGGCTGAAGCACTTTATCAGGATTACCATCCGTAAGTCCGCCCTGGATGGACATATCAGAAGCGATTGTACTGGGAGTTAGCGTAATTACCCTGATGTTTTGCTTTCTCCATTCCGCCATCATAGATTGAGACAGGGAAACTACCGCAGCTTTAGATGCGGCATAAGCCGACATATTCGGGCCACCTTTCAATCCTGCTGTTGAAGCTACGTTCACGATATCGCCTTCCCCTTTCTCCTTCAGAAACGGATAAGCTGCTTTTGCAGCGTAGTACACGCCAAAAAGATTAGTTTTTATCACCTGTTCCCAAGTTTCCGATGGCATTTCTGCAATCGACCCGAAATCACCAATTCCCGCATTGTTTATAAGGATATCAATTCCTCCAAGTTCATCAGCCAATGCTGAAATACCTACCTGAACAGCTTGTTCATCATCCACACTGAAAACCGAATAAGCGGCGTTTACTCCCAAAATTTTTAATTCTTCAGTAGTAGTTTTAAGATTTTCCTCATTTCTTCCCGTGATACCTATGTTTACCCCTTCATTTGCCAGGGCTATTGCTACAGCTTTACCAAGACCTCTTCCGCCACCTGTTACAATGGCATTTTTTCCTTTTAAGTTCATAATGCTAATTATTTTGAGGGACAAAGTTAAGCAATCCGCTCGTTAAACACTTTTCTGAATGATTTACATGGTCAATGACCTCTATTTATAACAGCAAATTGTTTGAGAAAATATACGTGCTGCTATTAGGATATAAAGCCTGAATTTGTATATTTGCACCTCACTGCCCGGATGGTGAAATTGGTAGACACGCTCGTTTCAGGTGCGGGTGCCCACAAGCTTGCAGGTTCGAGTCCTGTTCCGGGCACAGAAAAGCCTTCTTTTTTAGAGAAGGCTTTTTCTTTTATTCTGTTCAGGGTTATTAATCTTATTTCTTCAGAAATTTAGCATTTATAAATTCCCAAACCATAGGAAGAATTGAAATCCCTATAATTCCAAAGATTACCGTTTCAAAATTTTCCTGTACTATCGGCATATTTCCGAAGAAATAACCCAAGAGGGTCAAACTGAATACCCAAACCACGCCGCCAATCACATTATATTTAATAAACGTCGAATAGTTCATGGAGCCAATCCCCGCAACGAACGGCGCAAAAGTCCGGACAATAGGAACAAACCGCGCAATGATGATGGTTTTCGGGCCATTCTTTTCATAAAATTCCTGAGTCTGCGCGATATATTTCGGGTTTACAAGTTGCTTTTCTCCTATTTTCCAGTTCAGAATTTTCAGTCCGATGTTTTTACCAAGCGCATAATTAAGGGTGTCACCCAAAATTGCTGCTACCGTAAGTAATCCCAGAATCAGCCACAGATTAAGGTGGGCAGTTTCTCCAGATGCACCAATCACTCCCGCACAAAAGGTTCCGGCTGCAAAAAGCAGTGAGTCACCTGGCAGAAACGGCATTACGACCAGGCCGGTTTCCACAAAAATAATGAGGAAAAGAATGAGGTAAATCCACACTCCATAATCCACGATCATCGTAAAAAGGTGCTGATCGAGGTTCAGAAAAAAATCGAGAACAGTTTGTACAAACTCCATAGTTTCAAATAAATTTATTGGCCCGCAAAAATACATCAAACAATCTGCAAACCGAAATGTAAAGCCCATCTTTAAGAAAACTTAACGCAGCAATTACAGGTGTCGACCGAAGATATTTTTTTGCAGTCTGAAAATCAGGTCAGCGTTAATCATTATCTTTGCATCTTCGTTTAATAAATATAGCCCGCACTTTTTTATGGCACTTACGCTTTTTAACCCTTTTGAAGATTTAATTTTCGGTGAACAGTTCTGCTTTCTTACCGGAGAACTCACTACCGAAAAAATGACTGTTTTCCCCGAGTGGCTTATGCAGCATTTTAAATTTGATACCGACCGTATTGAAATGATGGATAAGTCTAAAACCTATGTCTATGCAGATCTTCATCTTCCCTGCACACCGCGCGTAAAAAAAGCTTTTGAAGAACTTGATGTAAAAATTAAAGAAGCCTACGATAAAGGCTACGAAGGTATGTCTGCGCTGGATGAGCAGCTTCTGTTTCTCTGGACCGGAAGAATGGTTTACGGATTACTCTATTACGAAATGCAGTACGAAAGCAACAGAATGCTGAAGATGGGCAGGGATTTTAACCTTTCGCCAATGCTTAGAGAAAGGTTTGGGAATTTTCATCTTATGCTGCAGTCGATTGTGGAACCTGTCACCTTTGTTGGGAAAAAACCTTGGAGTATCGCAGTGTTCCCCCTTAAATATTCGGCAGACATCTTCAGTTACCGGGATGATGCCGTTAATCTGCTCTTTTCTTTTGGCGTTAATGGCTTCGGTTATATCGCCTGTCTACAGGATAACGGTGTAATTGGTGAAAAACAGCAGGAAATTCTCGGGAAAATGAAGGGCCACATTTTGCATCCCGTACAGTTTGAGGAACTGTATGCAAGATTCCATTATTCCGATTACATTTTACAGTATAAACCTGAATATAAAATTGAGAGTGAAGGAAATTCTGTTACCATAGAATCTCTGCCGATGACTTCCAATGCCGGCCGGCCCCTTTTCGGATTTTGGGATCAGGACCTCTTTGCCCAGCTGCTCGCAAATTACTGGCAGGTCTATGGAATACAGAAAGAAGATATCATTAAATTCCAGAAGCCGTTCCTAAGTTTTCTAGAGAATCCTTATACACAGGAATTTATTGATCCGGAATCAATCTCGCTGCCGTTTTAAAGAGACGGTTTTTATTGTTGAATCCTTTTTGAAACACTACAATGATTAAATCTAAAATTTTAAAAGAACAGTGGAAAGCGGTAGAATTTGATTTTGAGTTCACCAACAAGACCCGTTTTGAAATCTCTAACCTTGGAAATTTCAGAAGTTTTAATAAAGTTTCTGATGGCCGCATTCTGAACGGATCACTTACGGAAGGTTATAAAGTGATCCGTTTGAAACTCTATAAACCCAGAGATGAAAAAGATCAGATCATATTTGATGAACTAAAAACGGAAATCTCTGAACTGTATAAACTTAGGAGACTCAAAAAACAGCACCACAGCACTGCTGAAAGCATTCAATTTACCACAAATCACATCGAAAAAAAGAAAGCGCAACTGAGTAAGAAACTGGCCCGTAATCTGAAAAAACGAACAATCAACCATCATTTTATGGTTCACAGGTTGGTAGCCACCTATTTTCTACCGCCGCCAGAACAGGGACAAACCATTGTTGGGCACCTGAATTACAATAAACTCGACAATACTGCGAGCAACCTGCGATGGATGAGTCAGGAGGAAAATACGCTCCATCAAAGCAAAAACCCAAAGGTTATTGAGGAAAAGAAATGGCGCAAATACAATCCGAAACCCCGTGCAAACGGAATGAAGCTCACGTCCACCCAGGTGATCCACATCAAACTGCTGTTGAGGCGGAACAAACCATCCAAACAGATTGCAAAACAGTTCGGAATTTCAGAAATGCAGGTCTGGCGGATTAAAAGCGGAGAAAACTGGTCAAGTGTTAAAATTCCTGACTAAACCAACATTCTTATTTCTTGTAGTACGTACAGTGAAATAGTCGACCTTTTTCACTTTTTAAAAGGTTGATGCATCATCCGCAAATCTCTTAAATTATACCCCCACTGCTTCTCACTCAGCGAAAATTCACCTTTAAAACGCGCGGGGTATTTTCCTGCGCTTAAATCTTCAATTTCTGAATACGATCGTTAACATCTAGTCATAAAAACGATCGTTTCTACAGCCAACTCAAAGCATTAAAAACACCCTTTTTCGTATATATGAATAAGGAGTAAAGGTTAAATTTCCTTACAAGCTTTTCAACTGTTAATTAACGGATAATTAACGGTATAAGCTTCATCGTGGAATGATTTTAGTTAACGTAATATATAACCAAACAAGTTGGCGGTTACAGAGGCGGAAGTCAGGGCGGCTGTTCGTCGCGTGGTGGCGGAAGAGGAAAAAACGACCAATGAGAGACAGCCAGGGCATATCTACTTCAGATTGAAGAATTACACGTAGCGGATCCGGCCGTAGAGACGGTCTCGGAAGCAGAGGAGGAAGAAATTCTTAATTAAATAACATGGGCCGGCTTCTTTTTCCTTACCACATTAAATAAAAATGTTATGGAATCAGATAAAACAAAAGCAGCGGGAACTTCCACTGCAGAAGCAGCGAAAACAGCAGTTAAGAAAAGTACTGCGCGATCCCCGATAACCACCGGGCAAAACGTGATGACGGACAACAGTTCTGTAAACCGTGACTACAGCCAGGAAGCAACTAAAGAAGGTGCACTTTATAAATTTTTTCTCGACGGACTAAAAGATATGTATTTCGCTGAAAAACACATCCTCGAAGTACTGCCAAAAATGAAGGAAGCTGCAACAACCGGGGATCTTCAGGATGCCTTCGAAGACCATCATTTAGTAACCCAGAAACAGGTTTCACGACTTGAAAAAGTATTTAAATCAATCGGAGAAAGCCCGGAAGCCAAAAAATGCGATGCCATTATCGGTATCGTAAAAGCAGGTGAAAACATCATCAAAGAAACTGAAGAAGGAACCATGACCAGAGATACAGCGCTGATCATCGCGGCACAGAAAGTAGAACATTACGAAATTGCTTCATACAGAGGGCTGGTAGCCTTAGCAGAAACCTTGCAGCAGGACAGGGCTGCTGATCTGCTGCACCAGACGTTGGAAGAAGAGGAAGAAACTGATCTCGATCTTACCGACATTGCTGAATCTTCAATTAATTTTCATGCTGCCGAGGAAGATGATGAGAATGATAATGATACGGATTAATTATAAATATGATAAAGCAAGCGCTTTGCTTGCTTTTTTTGTAGCCTGCTATTCAGTAATAAATACCTTGCACCTACCCGATTTTATAATGGTAATGAATTTATAACACTTAACTTTAAAAAAAACCATATGAAATATACTACAGTTATGGCAGCACTGGGAATCGTCTTTCTCTCTGCATGCTCGCAAAACGACAAACCCCAGAATACCACGCCGGCAGACTATGCGGAGACAGAACGTGACCTGATTCAGAACCGCGAAAAGGATTCCATTATGGGTGACAGCATCAATGCCTCTACGGCAATGCCTCCACAGCAGACACACGAGAAAAACCCCAATCAGTCCGGTCTGGAATAATAAATCACCGAATATTAAGAAAATCAACACCTGTGGTTATCGCAGGTGTTGACTCTTATTGGGTATTTTTCACATATAAATTTACTTGATTTTTTAGTATTTTCATCAACCATAACTACATTTAACCCACTTTAATTCGCCATGGCACCTTTTTTGTTGCGTTTTCGTTAATTTAGAGGACATTCGACAGGAACGTTAATTCTAAATCGTCTTTTAGTCTCCCTCTGGTTTTACCATCTTACTATATTTGTTATCACTACGCTCTGGTGATATTATATTTTTTTGCGAGAACATACCATTCACAAGGACGTCGGTTTCCGACTACTAAACATTAAAATATACTATTATGAAAAACGTACCGTCACAAAACGAAGGACCACACCATTACGACATGATTGTCTTCTGCCACCTCCGTTGGGATTTCGTCTTCCAAAGACCGCAACATTTAATTACCCGCCTATCCCACGATTACCGTATTTTGGTAGTTGAAGAGCCCGTACAGACCCGGCTCAACGGATCTGGTCCCTTTCAGGTTAAAGAAATCAGCCCAAACATTCACGTGTCAGCCGCCGGTTTCTGATATGAAAGATATCGGTTCCTATCTCCGTAAAAAATTAAATAATGCTTCTTTTACCGTAGGTTGGTTTTACTCGCCAGCGTTCGTGGACGTGCTTAATGAGCTTGACTTTGAAACCGTTGTCTATGACTGCATGGACGAACTTACTCTTTTCAAAGGTGCATCACCTCATCTGCTGGAACCACCTCCTCCAACCATTCGCTTCCCCATGAGGAAATCCACCTGTTTGTGAATTGGTCAAAAACGATTCACCCGACAGGTATCGCCGGATGAATTCTAACTATAAATGTAATGATTATTTTTTATTCGGAAAAAATAGGTCTCCTTGAAGTGCATCAGTAATTATTTCCATGGATCAAGCACTACTTTGACGCAACCGTCCTCTTTCTTATCGAAGATCTCGTACCCTTTAGCGACATCGGTAAGCGACATCCGGTGGGTAATCACATCATCAAGGACTACTTTTCCTTCTGCAACGTAACCCAACAGTTTATCGATAATAGCATGAACCGGAGCCTGCCCGGCTTTTACAGTGAGGCCTTTATCAAAAATCTGCCCCAAACGGAAATTATCATAATTTACAGGATAAACCCCGAGGATGGAAACTCTTCCTCCCCTTCTTGCAGCACTGAAGCAGGCATCCAATACCTTTATACTTCCTTTTTCGAAATTTACCGTGGCTTTTACCCGGTCTACAATATTGCGCTCTGGCTCAAAACCTACTGCATCAATACAGAGATCCGCACCGCGACCCTGAGTCAGATGGCGGATTTCCTCTATGGTGTCCTTGGCATTTTTCCACAGCACGGTTTCGCAGCCTGTCTGGGCTTTAACCCGGTCAAGACGGTACTGCAGCGTATCGATTACAATTATTTTCGAGGCATTGTGAAGTACCGCACTTTTTGCTGCCATCACTCCTACAGGTCCGGCACCGAAAACAGCAACGGTCTCCCCTCCTTTCAGTTCGCCCCACATTACTCCGGTATAGCCCGTAGGGAAAATATCGGTGAGAAAGAGAACCTGAGAATCGGTAAGATGGTCCGGCACTTTTCGGGGTCCTGTATTGGCGAAAGGGACACGGACATACTGGGCCTGCCCGCCGTTGTAACCTCCGTACAGATCGCTGTAGCCAAACATGCCTCCACCCTTTTCAGTCAGGATTCCGCCTTCGGGTCCATACATATCCGGATTGCTGTTTTCACAGTGACCCGGAAGATCGTGGTCGCAGAAAAAACAGCCCCCACAGGCGATTGGGAAAGGTACCACAACACGATCACCTACTTTCAAACCGTGGACATTACTTCCTGTCTCTTCTACGATCCCCATAAATTCATGTCCCATCACCATAGGACGGGCCTGGGGAATACCACCGGAATACATGTGGAGATCACTACCGCAGATGGCAGTGGAAGTTACTTTCAGAATTACATCATCCTGAGCTTCTATTTTCGGGTCTTCTGTTTCGTCGCAGGTTATTTTCCCGGGACTGTGAAATACGGCTGCTTTCATATTTTTTATTTTAAATGTTTAGGTTTAGTGTTGGGTTCTTTCGAATGCCTGAAGAGCATTACTGCTGCTGCTGCCAAAGATGCTGCAAACATCAGTTTTTTAGTGGTGGGAGAAGGCGGCGGAATCATGGTTTCCCCATAAATCCGGTGCGGTTCACCAGAGGGAACCAATACGTTTCCGTTGGTTTCAGATGGATCAGAATTCTTCATCATCAGCCTCATTCCCGCGGACATACTGTTAACCATTACTTTCGGAAAAACCCCGTAAAGATTTTTCAACAAGAAGGAAGTCCAGTCGGTATAATTCGTTTTTTTCGGATGCTTCGCCGTCTTCACCATCTTTGCGGCGAGTTCGCGCGGATCGAAGGAAAGTGGAGGTATTTTAGAGGAAAAACCTGAGTATTTTGCCGAATGCATATTGCCTGTTGAACGCTGAATGCCGGGATAAAGTGCACAGACATGGATGTTGGGATAATCTGACACCTCGCCCTGAAGCGCTTCTACCATTCCTCTTGCACCGTATTTCGATGCAGAGTACGCAGCTCCGTAAGGCGCGGGCATCCAGCCGCCAATGGATATGTTATTGATCAGCACTCCCTCTTCCTGTTTTTTAAAAATCGGAAGAACCGTATGGGCTGCAAAAAGATAGCCCAGCAGATTGGTCTTCACCACCTGTTCTACTACTTCCACCGGCATTTCCTCTAATTTACCGGTAGCCATCACTCCGGCATTGTTGATCCAGATATCGATCCGGCCATTGAACTGCAGCGCCTGTTCAGCGAGATGTTTCACCTGCAGGGAATCTGATACGTCAGTAGGCACTGCCACTGCATTGGCACCAAGACCACGGCACAGCTCGAGGGTCTCTTCCAGCGCAGGCTCACCGCGTGCAGCCAAGACGACGGAACATCCTTCTATTGCAAAGGCTTCTGCTGCCGCGCGCCCTATTCCACTGCTGGCTCCGGTAATTACGACGGTTTTTCCGCTTAGGGAATATATGTCAAATGTTTTATCCATTTTGATTATTTTAAAATTCAGATGCCTTCACATCATTAAACAGGAAATCAGAGACCAACGATTACCACCCTTATTTGTTCAGGTGCACCGCTGGCGGTAGTAATCATCACCGAATCTTTATCGATAATGGTAATGCCACTGTTGAGCTCGTTTCCGGTAGCGACATTATACAGGGCGACTATAATATCTGTGGTTCCAAGGTTATGCTGGATTCTTGTGGTTTCACCCGGGATCGTCACAGCAGTTCCGCGGGGAGTTACAGGATTTGATGCTTCCATGATATACTTCATTTAGAGGTTAATCGGTTTAAGATTTTCGGTGGCAGGTGCTGTAAGGAGGTTGCCGTCGGTATCGAATCTCGAACCATGGCAAGGACAGTCCCAGGTTTTTTCGGAGGTATTGAAATTCACTGTACAACCCATGTGAGGGCATATGGCAGAAAGAAGCTTTACCGCACCCTGATCATCGCGGTACGCGGCCACATTTTTTCCTTCAAAAACAATTACTTTTCCTTCCCCGTTTTCAAGCGAATCGAGCTCAGCCTTTTTATCAGCTGCAAAACGGTCTTTGATCAGATGAAATACGACATCAACATTTTCCTTCACAAACTCCCGTGCACTGGCAGTGAATTCCAAACGGGAGGGAGATACGGTTTCCGCAAGTCCGTTTTCCAGACCGTCTATCAGATCTGCAATAATATCCGCCGCCAGGGTTCCCCAGGTCATTCCGTTACCGTTATATCCTGTTGCGATAAAGACATGATCTTCACCAGGCATTCTGCCGATGTACGGCAAACCGTCCACGGGCACATAATACTGCGCAGACCACTGTTCAACGATTTCAGTAAAAACAAAGTGATCCTGCGCGTAAGCCTTCAATGCTTCAAAAGGTCTCTCCGTATCCTGTTCATGTCCTGTTTTATGGTCGAACCCACCAATGATCAGATACCATTGCCCGTTAACCTCGTGATAGCGGAAATAATGATAGGGATCGTGTAAATCTGCTCCCTGGGCAAGCTTCAGTGGCGGACCATCAAGTTTCGCTGCAAGGGCGTAGCTGCGGTACGGTGCATTCATCGTGCTGAAGCGGGTGATTCCGGGAGGAATGTGCGTTGCCCAAACCAAATTCTTTGCTGTAAATTTTCTTCCGAATTCTGTCTGAACCTCTACGCTTTCAACACTGGACTGATGACTGCTGATCCGGGTATTGAGCAATATTGCTCCACCTCTCAACTCGAATTCATGGGCAAGAGCGGTAATATATCTGAGAGGATGAAACTGTGCCTGGCCTTCAATTTCAATCGCTTCACGGAAAGGCACTGTAAAGGGAATCTCCGTCACCTGCCGTCCGTGAACTCCCAATTCCTGATGAGCGTCAAAAATATCTGAGAGTTGTTTGTCATGCTTTTCTTCCGTACTTAAAAGATAGAAACTGCAGCGGTCGAAATCGCAGGAAATTCCACATTCTTCGATGTTTTCAGCTACCCTGTCAACCACCTTTGCGGCATTTTCAGCCACTACTGAGGCGGCATCCAACCCAAAACGGCTGATTAACTGATCATAGGACACATCAAAAAAATTATTGATATGCGCAGTGGTTCCTCCGGTGGTTCCGGACCCGATACTGTGCTGTTCGATAACCAGACAACGCTGCCCGCGCTTCTGGAGTTCATACGCCAGACTTATACCGGTGAGCCCTGCGCCCACAATTATCGTATCTACCGTGTCCGGTATTTCTGTGGTATTCTGCAGGAATGAAGAATCGTTTTGCCAGATGCTTTTGTTTGTACCGTCTCTTTTCATTTGGAATTATTTTTGTTTCCTGGATAAGATAAAAAATGCTCAATTATTATATATAATGTATTAATAACCGTAAAATAAAAGGGATATTCTAAAAATAGACAGAAAAATGCAAACTATTGATAACAAAAACCTTGCCTTGGTTTCCCAATTATTCATAAAAAACCGCATTACGGTTGCCGTTGCTGAAAGCTGCACTTCGGGAATGCTGCAGTTTACCCTATCGCAGGCTCCGGATGCGATGTCTTTTTTTCAGGGCGGAATCACGGTGTATAATGCAGGGCAGAAATCCATGCATCTTGACGTCAACCCTATTATGGCAGAGGCATGTGATTCAGTTTCAAAGGAGATTGCGGAACAAATGTCGTTGTCGGCGGCAGGAAAGTTTAATGCTGAGGCAGGTATTGCGATTACAGGGTACGCACAACCTGTGCCGGAAAAAGGGATAACAAACTGCTACGCCTATATTGCAGTAAGCAAAAAAGGTAAAATTATCGTTTCAAAAAGAATAAAGGGCGAAGCGGAAAAAACCCTGTCTGAAAATCAGCAATTATATACCCAGAAAATTATCGGTGAGCTATTGAAAGCCTTCTAGTTCTTTGTTTTTGAGACCTTTCAGCGTCCTTCGTAGTATTCTACATCGGGTTTACCGATTACTCCGGCACTTTTCATCTTCTCTTTGAGAATTTCTGAGGTCATAAATGCTTTGGCTTTATTAAGATCGGTGATATCGAGAACGACCTGTATTTTAAGCGGCTGTTCTACATCCTTTGCAATTAACACATCCACGAGTCCGGCATCAGCACGCAGCTTTTGACCGGCATCGAAAGCATTGACCCATTTGATATAATCTTTGATTTTAAAGTTCATGATGAGCCATCTGGGTTCGTTGGCATCGGGATTAAACCGCAGAACTTCATAAAACTCAGACTTTAAATTGGAAATATCGACGGCTGCGGACCTACCGAGAAAATCGGGGTTTTTCAACGCCTTTTTGGCCTGCTGCACTTCCTTAATCATTCCAACAAACATCATGTGCTTCGGATGGTCAATTTTAGAACTGATTACAATCATTTCAACACCACTGTTCCGGCGGCTTAATGAATCCTTCATAAACACGGGCTTCCATACCTCAAAATCTTTGACTTCAAAAGTTGTTTCAACAATTCTGTCGAGGCTGGGTTTTGGGTTTTGTGCCATACTGCTGATGGAGACAAGCAATGCGGGAACGATTAGTCTCCATAGACTCACGAATGCTTTTATTGTTTTCATGATTTGGGGTTTTTAAAGTAATAAATCACGGAAATTTCACAATGTAAAGCTACTTGATTTTATTCAACAATAACAGAAATAAAATGAATATATTTAATAAGTTATTAATTAAATGTTAATTAATTCAGCCTTAAAACCCTTTAATTATAAACCTCTTTCAGTTTTACACACTCTTCCCGGGATGTAGAAATATGGTCTTTTAAATGGACTGAATATCACGAGCGAGGGTATAAAAAAGCCGGAAGAATATCTTCCGGCTTTGCTGTTTAAATGAATTTCGGTATCCCCCTATTCAACAATCATTTTCGCAGACTGGGTTGAAGTCGTGATAAAATAAAGTCCTTTTGGCAGTGATTTCAGTTGAAGGCTTTCGTTGTTTCCTACATTAGAAAGGGTCTGAAGCAATTGTCCTGTCACACTGTAAATTTTCACCGTTTCCTTTTTGGTGATTCCGGTAACGAAGAATTCCTGATTTTTTACTGGGTTAGGATACACCGTAAGTTTCTGGTTTCTAACAGAAGTATCATCAGTTGCCATCGCCGAATAGCAGGTCCAGCTGAGGTTATCAAAAGAAACACGGTTGCTGGTGATCTCATCGATAAGTTCAATAACTACATTTCCTGCTACATTGATACCTTCGATGGTAGTGGTAGTTTTGGTTTTTGAATACGGAATCTGCCCTTTTACTTCTCCATTGATCTTTAAGATATAGTTGCCATTAGAATCACTGAACGGAAGATAGGTTGTTACAGTAAATGAGCCGATACCGCCTGAAATTACAGAAGATTTCAGTGACCCTTTTCTAAGACAGATCGCTCTGCTTGCCCCGTCAATATAAACCTGTGCATCAGTTCTCGCATAAGTAGCAGTCCATACAATTCCTTTGTTCGACCAGGTTCTGTCGGCATACGACGAAGAAACCGCCGGCATATTCTCGAAATCTTCAGTACCGCAGGTTGTGCCCTCTCCGGTGCTGCCTTCCTGTGTAGTTCCCTCTACCGCCGTACTGTTTCCTGAAGCGTTTCCTGAAGAATCTTTGGCTACTACATGGAAAGTATAAGTTGTGGAAGGATTCAATCCTGAAACCGTTGCTGTGGTTCCAAATACATTCGATTTGAACACCCCGTTTACATATACGTCATAACTGCTTACATATACATTATCAGTTGAGGCACTCCAGCTCAGAGAGATACTTGATGAGGTAGCTGCTGTAACCGCAAGATTCATCGGAACACTCGGGGCTTCTGTATCTCCGGCAGTTCCTCCACTGAAGGTATCAGGCCAGTTGTTCTGTGCTGCAGGACCTCCCCAGATTACGGTAGCCAGATAAGGATTGTCGATAAACGGGTTTCTGTTTTTCTGGGTTTGAGCTACTACATTGTTTCTCTGGATTTCAAAACCTGATACAGGATCTTCAATATTCCATTTAAGCAAAATATCCGGGAAATCCTGTGAATAGGTATTCGGGTTCATGGTGATATTCAGCGGCAGACATCTGGTATTGTATCTTACATACATATACATCAGGATTCTGGCTACATCACCTTTCCACTCATCACCCGGATACCATCCGCCACGGCTGGTTTTATAGGCAGTTGCACCTGCGCCGTCATCAAAAAGAAGACTGCCTCTGGTACTGTTCAGGGTATTGTCTGCCGGTCTCAGGTGATGCCCGTCAGCTCCGGGACCTGAAGTTCCAAGATTCGGGGTTCCTTTAGATTTTGCATACACGTGTTCGCGGTTCCAGGTTCCTCCTACAGGACGGCTTCTCTGGTGAGTTCCTGATGCCTGGGAGCCGTAAATCAGAAGAAGATTTCCCGGTTTGTCAGGATCTACATCACTCGTTTTCATCAGAGTCTGCAGCTCGCTGTAGGAAATTGTTTTGGTGTGAGTCGTGGTAATTAAAGACGCCAGTTCGCTTTTCAGGGCATTGCCGGTTTTGTTGAAATTAACTCCAGAATAATAGGACGGAGCGCTCTGCGCATAAAGTAAGAACGAAAAAATACTTACTAAAAATGATAATTTTAGTTTCATAATAAATTGATATTGTTAATTTTTATAGTTGCGATGGGTTGATTCCGGTGATAAAGGGTAAGGTCTTCGTCTTTTACAGTGATGGGAAAGCGTTCGTCTGCAGTCAGAAAAAACTCAGCACCGAAAGCCACTAAAGTTGCGTTTAACGCCGTTGGAAGTGAAGGTGACTGTACGCTAACAGGAATACCCTTCTGCAGCACTTCTTCAGACATGATAATGCCCTTATCCGAATTTATGCTTCCTGAGTCAAAGGCGATCGCCTTCGTCCACAGTCCGGGGTGATTTTTGCCTTCACCAACAAAGATTCTGTTTTCCGCAGTGTCAATGCCGATGACATAAAGAGGAGCTTTTTTACCACCCACCTCAATCCCTCTCCGCTGTCCGGGGCGGAAGTATTCCACGCCGGGATGACCGCCCACCAGAAAGCCGTCGAACAAAGAATACTGATGGGTACGGGATTCCCAGCGAAGCGCTTCCAGTGCGGAAGTGAACTCAGGCTTCGCTTCTGTGTAAAGCGGAGAATCGGCTGGGATTTCGACAAGCTGTCCTTTTATAACCATTAATCTTTTATCTTTATGTGAGAGATAAGTTCCCGATAAAGGGGCAGCTAAAGTACTCATTATAAATGAACTGACAAGTGAGGAAACTCATCCTGAGGTTTAATTTTGATCAACGCGCACTATTTTGTAGAATAAAAAGCATAAACCACAGTGTAACATATTGATTATTAACCAATTACCCAGAAATATGATTAAAGTTATCTTTTGAATCTTTTTTACCTCTTTGCTCAACGACAGAGGGTTAGAATTAATCTGTAGCCCAAAATTCCTTTGCGCTGATTAACAAAAAAAGCTCCCTTACGGAAGCTTTTGCAACATAGGTTTATAAAATTACAGAACACCGGTTTTCACCATGCATTCCCGCATTTTTTCGTAAGTTCTTTCAATATCATGATCCAGACCGATAGAGAAGCGGATGAGGCCGGGCGAAAGCCCCATTTCTTTCTGCTCATCCTCAGGAATTTCAGAGGAGGTTGAGCTTCCCGAGGCCGAAAACAGCGTTTTATAGAATCCCAGACTCACCGCAAGATAACCGAGGTTTTCATGCTGCATCATTTCCATCAGCTCATTGGCTTTCTCCACGGTTTTTACATCCAGCGCGATCAGGCCGCCGTATCCGTATTCTTCATGCATCATACCGGTAAAGAGTTTATGCTGAGGATGGCTTTTAAGTCCCGGATATTTCACGTTAAGACCGTCTTTTTCCCACCGTTCCGCCAGATACTGGGCATTTTCACTGTGTTTTTTCATGCGGATATGCAGGGTTCTGAGATTTTTCAGAATACTTGCCGCCCGCAGACTGTCCATGGTAGGCCCCAAAAGCATGCAGGCCCCACTGTTTACGTTTTTCAGGTCATTGATGAAAGCTGAGGTAGCGCACACTACTCCACCCACGGCGTCACTGCTGCCGTTAATGAACTTGGTTAAACTGTGAATGGTCACATCCGCGCCCAGAAGTTTTGGCGAAATACTCAGCGGAGAAAAGGTATTGTCTACGACCAACTGAAGCCTGTATTTTTCAGCAAGTTCGGAAAGGCCTTTTAAATCAGCGATTTCAAGCAGTGGGTTGCTCACCGTTTCGCAGTAAAGGACTTTGGTGTTTTCATTGATGGCTGCTTCCACTTTTGCCAAATCGGTAATATCCACAAAAGAAGTTTCAATCTTTAAACCCGGCAGAAAATTCTTCATAAAAGCATAGGTTCCGCCATAAATGGTTCGGCTGGATACGATATGCTCGCCGGATTTGCAGAGCTGCAGCAGCACAGAAGTGATCGCGCCCATTCCTGAAGCAGTGACGTTTGCATTCTCTGTTCCTTCCATCTGAGCGAGGGCTTCGGAAAGGTAGAGGTTGCTGGGAGATGAGTGACGCGAATACAGGTAACAACCGTCGGTATTGCCTTCGAAGGTATCGAACATTGTTTTTGCGGATAGGAAGGTATAGGTTGAACTGTCGGAGATGGAAGGGTTCACCCCGCCAAACTCACCGAAATACTGCAGGTCCTGAATATTATTGGCTGCGTTGAATTTTTCCATGGTAATCATTGTTTTTATGTTGTTTAAAATTGGCAGTATTCCAATTATAAAACAAACAGATTATGATTTAACCGAAAATAAAAGGTAAAAAAGCGTATTTTACAGATTTAAATTCTAAATTAGAGGACGAATTACAACCGTTACCAACTTTTTTTCAGATGAACCTTGATCCCAAAGACCGACAACTGCTGCTCCTGCTTCAGGAAGATTCCAAAAGAACCACCAAATCCATGGCCGCGGAGCTTGATTTATCGGTAACTGCAGTTTTTGAACGCATCAAAAAACTTGAAAAACTGAAAGTCATCAATAAATATGTAGCGCTGGTCGACAGGAAACTCATCCGGAAAGATTTCATGGTGCTCTGCCACGTTAAACTCGAGCAGCACCGCAAGGAGTATATTACACAGTTCGAACGGGAGATCACGCAGTTCCCCGAAGTGCTGGAATGCTTTCATGTAAGCGGTGATTACGATTACATCCTGAAAATCGCCTTAAAGGACATTCAGGAGTATCGCGAATTCATGGTGACCAAACTTACGAACCTGCAGCACATTGCCAGCACCCATTCTTCCTTTATGATCAAGGAAGTGAAGAGTACAACGGTGGTGAACCTGGAGTGATGCTTTAAATCAGATTGATCAGCTTAGCTGTTCGGATACCATTTTCTTTTCAGCCAGAAAGCCACATTTACAAGGGCAATAAGTGCAGGAACTTCCACGAGCGGCCCGATCACTCCTGCAAATGCCTGTCCGGAATTAATGCCGTAAACCCCAATGGCAACCGCAATGGCCAGCTCAAAGTTATTGCCAGCCGCGGTAAAGGAAATCGCTGCGTTCTTCGAATAATCAGCTCCTAGTTTTTTACCCAGAAAGAAACTTACCAGGAACATCAGAACAAAATAAATGACCAAAGGAACCGCAATACGCAGCACATCAAAAGGAATCTGTATGATCATTTCACCTTTGAGGCTGAACATAACCACAATGGTGAACAACAGCGCAATTAGAGTAACTGGGGAAACTTTAGGAATGAAAACCGTATTGTACCATTCTTCTCCTTTTGCTTTCAACAGGAAATACCGGGTCAGGAAACCGAGCACAAATGGAATTCCCAGATAAATTGCCACACTTTCGGCAATCTGAGCGATGGTAATATCGACTTCGGAGCCCGTGATACCAAATAATGGCGGTAAAACCGTTATGAAAAGGAATGCGTAGATGCTGTAAAAAATTACCTGAAAGATACTGTTGATCGCCACGAGTCCGGCGGCATATTCCCTGTTACCTTCGGCAAGCTCGTTCCAGACCATGACCATGGCGATGCATCGTGCAAGACCGATCAGAATGAGACCGATCATGTATTCAGGCCTGTCGTGCAGGAAGATAATGGCCAGCGCAAACATCAGAACAGGTCCGATAATCCAGTTCAGGAGCAGCGATGTGCCCAGGATCTCTGTATTTTTAAAGACTTTCGGGAGTTCGCGGTACCGCACTTTCGTGAACGGCGGATACATCATCAGAATCAGTCCGATTGCCAGCGGAATATTGGTGGTGCCGTAGGAAAATGCATTAATAATCTTTGATGAATCCGGATAGAAATAACCTATACCGACGCCCAGAAACATTGCCAGAAAAATCCAGAGGGTAAGATTTTTGTCGAGGAAGGAAAGTTTTTTTCTTTCGTGTGGAGTGCAGTTGTTTGCAGACATTAATTTTAAGTTTTGAGAAAACACTGCCCATTATAAAAACGCGACAGCAGGCGTTAAACTTTTATCGAATCATGCTCATCACATAATACATCTCGGCAGCGATCTCCAGACTTCTTTCATAATAGGTGCGGTCCATCTCATGGGTTCCGTCGCTGGATTTTGGGTCTTCAAACTTTACCGCTACGCGCTTTTCTGCCCCCGCGATAAACGGGCAACCCACGTCGGCATTGGAGCAGGTCATCACCGCGGCAAAACCGGATACCGGATTGAATGCATCATCATATTTCTTGGAAAAACAGATGACCGGATGTGCATTCTCTGCATATTTTACAGCGTATACCGGATTGTCGGTGTCACACAGCTTCTGAATTTCCATTCCCTGACTGTGGAGTGTTTCCGCCACTTTCGGGAACATGGCAGTGGCCTCTGTTCCGCCGGAGTAACAATACACGTTCCTGATGTTAAAATGTTCCGCCATCACCTGTGCCCAGATCTGGGAAAGGTGACTTCGGCGGGAATTGTGGGTACAGATGAAGTTCAGGTTAGTTCTTTCCCCCGCATCTGCTTTTTTCTGAATGAACCCAGCAAGAGGTTTAAGGATTTCCTTTCGTTCTTCGGAAACGGGCATAATGGAAATGACCTCAATGCTTTCTCTTAGGTTTTTGAACATGGTTTTACTTTTTATAAGATGATCAGGAGATTATACTGTTTAAAGGATCTAAAAGCCTAGCAGCAGCCGGAGCCCGGAGCACAGCTGGCGGATTGAAGTTCTGAAAGTTTTACTCTCGGTTTTTCCTGAGGAATTCCACACGCATCCTGAGCCAGACAGGCCGTGGTTTTAGTCGTAAGCACAAACTCTTTTCCATTAAAATCCAAACCGAATTTCCCGATGGTCGACTGCTGGTATTCCACTTCGATCTCTACGTCCTCCAGGCCGAGTTTATCTTCGGAAAGGGCAATGATCTTTTTGAGTTTCTCAGCTTCCAGGCGGTGGTCGTTATCGGTAGAAAACCAAAGCTGGAAGTTGATGGCTTTTTCGTCGCGGATCACACCGCCACAGTCGATAAATTTTTTATTGATCTGCCCCACTTCGGTCACGTGGAAATGGTCTGGAACCTGTTCGCCGTTTTCTAATACAAAATGCAGTTCCTGCAGGTTGGTAAGAATGTTCTTGATTTCTGAAAGTCTCATAATGAATGGTTTTGAAGGTTATTATTTTAACATCTGTTGTTTTCGAGGGAATCCATTTTATGGAAAATATGGTTGATGAAGGAGTCGAACTTTTGAATCGTTTCCTTATTGATGCAGTAATTAATGGCTTTGCCATCGATGCTTCCCTGAATAATTCCGGCATTTTTCAGTTCTCTGAGGTGTTGCGAAACAGTAGGCTGTGCAAGAGGGAGTACCTCAACAATATCGTTGCAGATGCAGGTATTGGTGGTGAGCAGATATTCAATAATGGCAATCCTGGCAGGATGTGCCATGGCTTTCAGCAGTACCGCCATTTCATTCTGTTCATCGGTAAAATGCTCTGTTTTGGTAAGTCCCATAATGGTTAAATTTTTTGATCATGTTTTAATATTGCAATATTACGATAAATGTAAATACCATGATATATTTTTTTAAAAAACTTTAATCACAAATCATCCTGTTAATATTTACGGTGAAACGGAAGCACCGTGGATATTCGCCTGTAAATCAACTGATAAATAGTTTCTATCAGCAGGTTAACCCCACAAATTTTCGTAACTTTACTGTATAAATGATGATGAAGGCAATCTCTTGTCTTTCTGTTCTTTTCTCTGCGCTGTTCAAATCTGCGGCAAGACACGAGGTTGGGAGTTACTGAATTACTAAAAACACCTGTTATGAGAACTGTTATTGTCCCTACCGATTTCTCGAATCCCTCCAAAAACGCTGCACGTTTCGCGCTCAACCTGGCTATTGGGCTGAAAGCTGATCTGCACCTGTGTCATGCGTATCATGATCCTGTTGAAAGCCCCATAATAGGCGAAGTTCCATGGACATTACTGGAACTTCCCGATGTAAAGAAAGATGCAGAAAAAGCATTGAAAAAACTGGCAAAAGCTTTAGAAACGAAAGAAAACATTATACAGGGTGATAATCCCGGCCTTTTCAAGCCTGCTATTACCTGGTCTGCGGAACAGAAGCATCTGGTGAGCCTTATTGATGACAAGGCAAAAGAAACCAAGGCGATGCTGGTGGTGATGGGTATGACCGGTAGCGGAAAACTGAACAGACTTCTGTTTGGAAGCAGCAGTCTTAAAATGATTAATGAAAGCAAATATCCGCTTCTGATCGTTCCCCATCATCACCGGTACAGAAAGATGGAGAAAATTGCGTTCGCTACAGACCTCAACAGGCGGGATCAAAAAACCGCCCGGTCCGTCGCGAGGTTTGCGAAATATTTCGATGCCGAACTGATGGTCAGCTATGTCACCGGATTTTCGGACCTGATTGATGAAAAAGCCTATCTCCACAAAAAAGAGGAGTTTATCAAGAATATCGACGGAAAAGTCACTTATCTGCCCATTGAAGTGGTTGGAGTCAATACCGGTCTCGGGGTACTGAGATATAAGGACGTGGATCTGGTGGTGATGGGACATGAGCGCAAAAGTTTCTTCGAAAGAGTCACAACGGGAAGCCACAGTGCAACGCTGGCCCGTAAGGTTCAGATGCCGCTCATGATTATTCCTGAAGGCGCTCCACTGCTGTTCTGATCAGATGACAGGGAAAAGTCCAGCATTCTTTTTTGCCGCAGAGGCCGATGTTTAAAACCGCTACTGAATGAAATTTTTCAGCAGTACCTCTTCATTCACTTTAAGAAGCAGGAGGTTCTCCAATTCATCAGCCTCTCCTCCTTTGCCTGCGTGTTCTGCCAGATCGGTGAGCGCACTGTTTTGGCTCCCGGTAGTTATCGTAAAGAGCAGGGTGTACAGGTCGGCGAATGATTCCGGGTGATGCAGGTCTGCGTCATTGATTCTTTTTCTTAGCAAGGCAAAGAAAACGTCCAGGCTTTCATTGACGCTGTCGGAAGCTGAAATCATGTACTCATAAACCGTTTTAAATGAAATCTCAAGATTCTTTAAGCCTTTATAAACATACTGCACCGTACCTGTGGCGGAAGAACCGGTTTCCCAAGCGGGGTCAAACAGAATTTTCATGAAATAAGGTCTGCCCTCCTCTGCACACAACGAAAAGCCCAGAATTATTCCGGCATTGCAGTCGGTGGAGGCAGTGGTATTTCCGAGTTCATAGAGATTTTCGAGAACCTGCTGCCGGTCGTTGAGTTTGCAGACCAGTGCCGGTACAAACTCGGGAAACAGGTTTTTGCCATAACAGTCTTCAATGGATTCTTTGATTTCTTTCTGAAGACCGCTGCAGTCGAAATGGAGCAATCCCAATGCTGCATAGGCAGAAATATAATAATCAGTGGTCTTCTCTTTAAAAAGGCAGTCTGCCAGAATGGGCATGACCGGTGCGTACTTTAAATGACCAAGCACTTCCAGAATTTCGGGATCGGCATCCTCTTTCAGACGGTCGCCCTCAACAGCCACACCGAAAAGCGCTTCCGCAACCGACAGGTTACCCAATTTTTTGAAGATGGGAAGCAGATAGGAATGGGTGAAATCATTTGGATGGGTGAGATATTGGCTCAGAAGCGCATGGGCGTCGCTTTCTCCACCACATTTTATAATGGCATTGACCATGGAAGAGATAACGGCAGTGTTACTTCTGGGAGGCTGCAGTTTAGTCAGCAGTTCGGCGGTGGTGGTAAGCATATAAGCAGATTTTACGGGATGAGTTTCATTCAAATATACATCAAATTTCCACCCGGCGTTACGATGCTGATCAGTCCGGAGTAGTGATGGCTGAAAGCGGTTCTGCGAGGCCGATTAAAATACCTTCCGGTCCGCGGATATAACAGAGTTTATAGGAATCCTCATACCTCACCACTTCGCCTACCAGCTTTGCGCCCAGTGGGTAAAGCCGCCCGAGTGTGGCCCCGAGATCCGCTACGGTAAACATCACCCGCAGATACCCCAAAGCATTCACGGGTGCTTCACGGTGGTCGGCAACCGTTGCAGGGCGGACCAACCTTGAAAGTTCCAGCCGGCTGTGTCCGTCGGGGGTTACCAGCATGGCAATTTCTACAGCCTGGTTCCCCAGACCGGTTACGCGGCCCGCCCACTCTCCTTCAATCATCATTCTTCCTTCGAGGCTCATACCCAGTTCCACAAAAAACTCAATGGCAGCATCCAGCGATTCCACCACAATACCTGTATTGTCCATCCTCAGTAAATTTTCAGATTTCATGGCTGTCATTTTAAAGTTGAATGCAAATGTTTAAATGCGGATCGGCACACCGCCTGCTGTTTAATCTGACCTCTGTTCTTCCGGGGTCCTTCTATCCGACAGCGGTTCCGTGATTGCGGGAAAGGGGTTTATAATACAGTATTAGCGCCCCGCTGGTCAGCTGTTTGGTTTTCAAAAGTTTAAAAACAGTTCTGTCTTTCAGTTCTTCAAATAAAAGTCTTCCTTTCCCGGCAATTACAGGATGTATACAGAGCTGCAGCTCGTCGATGACCTCCAGGTTGAGAAGTTGGATGATTAAACCCGGACTGCCGATGAGGATATCGCCTCCGGATTCTTGCTTTAAATTGGTCACCAGGATTTCTGGCGGCCGGGAGGCTAATTCGGCGGTGTCCCAATGGGTCTGTTTAAGATGGCGGGAGAAAACGATTTTCGGAATACGGTCGATGGCCTTTGCAAAGTCATCCTGTTCCTTTATCCCGGAAGGATGCTGCAGCAGGGTTTGCCAGTACTGCATGAGTTCGTACGTTTTTCTTCCGTAGAGGATGAGGCCTGCACTGTTCAGCAGGTTGGTATAATGCAGATGCAGTTCTTCATCGGGCAGACCCGCGGTATGGTCAAGGACTCCTTCAACAGTGGTATTCACCGCAGCAATTATTTTTCTCATCTCAGCATTTTTTAATGATTTCCACACCCGGTCTTCGCAGACGTGGCGGTTTTACTGTGCTCCATCTTCGCACTTTTTAAAAGTCAATTTCGCAATCAAAGGGCAGGACTAAGGTACAAAATCCTGTAATTCGGGGGAGTGAAAAGCGATATCTGTAAGAAAGTGCACAACCATGGCTGTAATAAAGAGAAGTAAAAAGCCAAAACATAACACCTGATTATCTGAAGGTTACACCGACAGGCACATTTGTCCCCCCATTTGTCCCCCCATACCTTATGCGTACTGTGAGATAACTTACTTTATTTTGTGTCCAATTAATTCCCAACCCTGTTTTAAACAGATGAATTAACAGGATCCATCTGCAGGAAAACGGTCAAAGGAGCTGTCCTGCATTACTCACTGAAAAAGAAAAATAACCTAAATACTACACTATGACAAAATTTTTACTTAGCGCTGCAGTTTTAGCAGCATCATTTACCTTGGGCCAAACCTATGATAACGGAGGTTTGAGTACAGGAGCTACCTCAAAAAGCGGTGTTGCTGCTCCTGCAGGCTATACCTGGTCTGAACTTCAGAATAATACAGGAAATAGTGCGGAAGCTAACACCAGCCTGGGGTTGGGTGGTACGTACAGTTCTGCTACTACAAGCTATTTTCTTGCAGACGATTTTACTGTTCCAGCCGATACACAATGGAATATTACCCGTATTGATTTTTTTGCGTACCAGACTAATTATACCGGAACTGCTTCTCCTTTCAATACCGTACGAGTTAATATATTCAGTTCTGATCCTTCTGTGACGGGTGCAGTAAGTGTTTTTGGAGACGATACCACCAATCGGTTTCTTTCGAGTGTGGATGCTGATATGTACAGAACCGGTCACAGTACAATTCCGGTTGCTTCAACTCCCTCAACGAACCGAAAAATATGGAAGGTTACAGCCAATACTCCAGTTAGTTTACCATCCGGAACCTATTGGATGAAGTATCAGTTACAGAATGCTGTTGCCGCTAATGCCGGCTTTTTACCTCCGGTTACCATTGCAGGAACAAGAGGGTTACCCGACTTTAATGCCAAGCAATACAATGCCATCGATGGAATGTGGACTTCTATCATCGACTCAGGAAATCCTACTGCGGCACCGGATTATTCTTTGGATATGCCCTTTGTCATCACCTTTACCACGGGTAATTTAGGGACCGATGCAGTAATGCAGTATGATAACAGAATAAAAGTGTACCCTAATCCCGTGAATGACCATTTTAGAATCAGTAATCCGGGAAAACTGGCGATCAGTTCAGTAGAAATAATGGATGCCGGCGGAAGAACTGTAAAAGTACTGAAAAGCGCTGATGAATATCAGGTTTCTGATCTTCCAAAAGGAAATTATCTGGTAAAAATTAACAGCAACGAAAGTCCGAAGATTACCAAACTGATTAAGCTGTAAATAAAGAAACCTCTTTATTACCGCTTATAAAATAGGAATACCGGACATTGATACCACGAAAAGATCAAGCTAAAGCGCGGCTTAATGCGGCTTTATGACGGTCAGTTTTTTGGTATCAATCCGGAATCTTAACACTACAAAACCTCTTTTAAAGCAATTTAAAGGAGGTTTTTTTGTAGGCGGAAAAGATATAACTCAGGAAAGAGGTTAAACAGGTCGGGTTCTGCAATAAAAAGATAATGATCAACACAGCGTTTTTCCCGCTGTTAGCATCTCGGTGTCTCGTTTTTAGAATAAATGATTTTATTTAACCTGAGTAGTGGTAGTGATTGACATCTTCTGTTGAGGCTTCAAATTGACACAGGCTGTACTATAAAGGGTTATCCAAACAGCAAGTACCGTGGGAGTGATCCGGAAATTCATCGCTGTCTTCTGAAGCTGTCGAATATCGTGGTCAGCCAGTCCGGTGTGTAAAGGCCTTCATTTAATAGGTGCAAATACCAGCTAAATGACTGATTACCAGTATCACTGATTTGTATAAACACTTTGTCCCCTATTTGTCCACCCTGTGTTTTTGGCGCAGCCCATCAATGATGGTAATTTTAGCGCTACATTATTTAAACAATCACTATGAAAAAACGACTATCAATTTTTCTGTTGATGATGCTGGGTATTTTCAGCTATTCACAGGTTATTTTCCAGGAAACTTTCGACGGGATCAGCGGATCTACCACCGGCGGTGCTGGCACCTATAAATTCCCTCCGGGCTGGCTGCTCAGGAACGTCGATAATAAAACTCCCTCCAGCCAGGTTGGCTATGTGAATGAGGCCTGGGAAAGACGGGAAGATTTTCAGACCAACGTGATTGATTCCGTAGCATTCAGCACCTCATGGTACAGTCCTTCCGGGCAGGCAGACGACTGGATGTGGACCCCAAAAATCACGGTACCCGATACCGGTGCCGATGTGGTCTTAAAGTGGAATGCCAAAGCCTATGATCCAGCATATCCGGATGGATATGAGGTGAGAATTATGCTGGACCCTACAGAGCCTACCGGCGGACCTGGAGTGATGGGCAACCAGCTTACTTCCTCGGTGCAGTTATTCAGCACTCCTGCTGAAAACACTGCCTGGACGGCCCGAAGCCTAAGCCTTAATGATTACAGAAACAAAACCTTCAGAATTGCATTCAGGAACAATTCTACCGACAAATTTATTCTTGTCATTGATGATGTAGAAGTGTCGGCCCTTATCAACATTGACGCTTCCATTACTGCGGTGAAGAATTATGAATATACCCACTATCCGCTCTCTCATTCTGCCGCAGGCGTTCCTTTACATGCCACCATTAAGAATGAAGGGGCATTGACTCTTACTGATGCAAAAATTAAAGCCAGTCTCATTGATGACCTGAATAATGCAGTTGCCAGTGTATTTTCGGCGGCCATTACTTTAAATCCGGGACAGACAGCCACACCGTCTTTCCCCGCGATGCCGGTAACAGCAACAGGGAACTACCATATCCTGTATGAAGTGGCCTTAAGCTCACCAGACCAGAATCCTGCAAACAACACTAAACAGTCGCTGGATTTCATGATCACAGAATCCACCATGGCGCGTGATAACGGTGTTGCTACAGGTGTTTTAGGAATCGGTGCCGATACTCTGGGTTATCTGGGCCAGGCATTCACCACGAAAGTAACTTCTGTGGCAACAGGCGGAACGGTGAGTTTCGGTCTAGGTGACGAAACGGCCACCTACCGTCTGGCTTTATGGAGCGTTGATCCTGTCACCGGAAAACCACTGAGCATTATTGCAGAAACCGCCAACCAGACCGCAGGTACCGACCCTTTTACCACTACTGTTTCTTTTGCAGGCGCACCGGTGGTTCTGCCACCGGGCACCTATGTGCTTACCGCGGTAGAACTTGATAAAACGCTCGCAGTTAGCATGACCAATGATGTCTTCACCCCGGGCACTACTTTCGTGAACTGGGCGACTAGTCCTTTAAACGGCTGGGCGCACAACGAGGATTTCGGAACAAATTTTGCCAAATCTTACGCCTTAAGACTCCAGGTACAGGAGGATCCTACGTTGGGAACCTCCGCGGCAGATCTCAACAAACTGATCAGCATTTATCCGAATCCGGTAACTGATGTTCTTAAGATCGCTTCAAAAGAGAAATTACTGAATGTTCAGGTATATGCTGCCGACGGTAAACTGATGATGGTAAAACAGAACAGATCACACGATCAGCTGGAAGTATCCCAGCTTCCTGCAGGCATGTATGTGCTTAAAATCACCACCGCAAAGGGTGAACAGCAGGTGAAGTTTATTAAGAAATAAAAGCTGCTCTTTTTTTAAATAAGCAAAGGTCGCCGTGAGGTGACCTTTGTTTTTTTTAATGACCGCTTTTTTTCACTGCTCAGCCTGTCATTAACTACGTCGAATCTTCGGATTCTGAACGGAATAAAATATAATGAAGAATCTGTATTACCATAAAAGTCTTCTTAACCGCGTTCCCGTAACTTTAACAGCGTTTAAAACTTCCGAAATATCTTTTCCCGGACGGTGAACTCTTTTATTTTCAATTAAAGCAGTTATTTGCTCCTCGGTCAGCCTTTCCACTTTAAGACTTAAAACAATATTTTATAATTTTTCCTTTTTCACCAGTGCTATTAAATGTTCCAGCGAAACCTTCAGTTTTTGGGCAGTTTCTTCAACATTGATATGCCCTAAAAGGTACTCCTCATTTTTTCCTTTTCCCGAAATACCGGTGTACATAATGTGCCATTTTTCACCGTTATAATGCGGTACTATGCGGAGCACTTTCACCTCTTGCAAATCAGTTTTCACAGTGTCGCTGTCGGAAAATATTTTTACCAGAAAGTTGTTTTCACATGCCACCGATACCACCTTTATCTGCCCAAAGGTAAATGCAGATTTATACAAAGCATCAATGGTTTGTACCGTTTCTTCTTTGGTTTGTGCTTTTGCAGAAAATGTGCTTACTGCGAAGGCGAGGATGAGGTAAATATTTTTCATTGTAATTATGTTAATCAGAATACACTGCGCGGAAACCTGAGCCGCCTGTGTCAGTTAAACCCTACTCCAAAGGGCATTGGAATATCTACGATACCGCTAACGGGTGGGTATTTCTGTTGGCGGGGATTATTATAATTGTTTTCTGTAAATATAACAAAATGAACAACTAGCGAAAATCTTTACGATGTAAACTTCAACCCCGCTAATAGAAATACACTGTTAGCTGCAGGTTTTTTGTAGATTTTCGTTTATGATTTTAGTTATTTTTCCAATTGCTACAATTTTTGCACCTTCTCTCATTTCAAAATCTAAATTTTCGTAAAGCATATTTTGAAATAATTCTGGTGATAAAATTTTAATTTTTGCCTCAACATTGTCGCCTGGAAAAACATATTCTTTATTTATAAATATTTGTTGTCCTGAAGTAGTCATTTCTGAAAAAGGAAATTTTACTTGAGGTCTGTAACCAGATAAAGCATAAGAATTTCTTCCTCCATTTTCAGTTGTCAAATATTGTAATTCTGCTAGAAAATCAATTTCTTCAAATTTTGAATTATAGTAATTTAAAATTTGGGTAATTATTTTATCAAAATCATTTTCTTGTATTTTTTGTTCAGCGTTTTTAATCATTTCTGCAATAGACGTTGTAGATTCAATTTTGCAAGCGTTATTTAGAATGTTAGTTTTAGATTTAACTTCAATTTTTTTTAGTGTTATTGGACTTCCTACAAATTTTCGTAATTTCGTTATGTATTCAAAAATATTTGTTTGATTATTTGAGTCCCAATCATTCATAGCTGTCAAAAATAATTCAGCTAATTGTTTAATTTCTACATTTTCATTTTCAAAATCAACAATATTTTCTAAAGTTCTAAATGTCGTAATTTCTCTATCCATCGAGTTTTGATAAACTTCTGACTAACGTTAAATATAAACATTGATAATCAGTTAGTTATATTTTTAATATTTTATATTTAAAAATAGTGAAATTTTATTCGTTAGCGGCTAAAAACAACTTCGTTTTCGAGTAGGGGAATTACCGCTAACGGTTTGCGTATTGGCGATGGTGCGGCTTTCACGAGGAAACTTTCTTATTATAAACTAAACTTCGGAACATCTAAAATGGTTAAACTTGCGATTCCTCCGCACTATTGCCAATACTATGTTATCTGCATCCGCTTTTCAATTTTGCATTAAATCCGGTCCACAGTTTCATTGATTTGCTTTTCTTTATATTCTGAATTTGAAACCTTTCCAAAATTGTATTTTATTCCGACAGAAAAAGTTGGAGTATTTCCATAAAAACTGCCTTTCGTTATGATTTTGTCATAACTTAATTTTTGGATAAATTTATTTTGATTGAAAACATCATTGTAACGCAAAGTGAAGTCAAAATTTGAAATTGATTTAGTCAATCCCAAATTTAATAATACCATTTCGTTGTACTCGTAAATTCCTTGCATTCTTTTGGTAATCCAAGAGCCATCTAAAAGAAAATTAAAGCCTTTTCCAAGTTTAATCGTATTATTTGTATAGAGATAAAGATACGGTGTGGATTGATTTATAACTGCAAGACGGTCTTCTGTTTTTGAATAATTTATGGATAAACTATTCTGGGAAGATAAAATTTTATATTCAAATGGAACATCCAATCCTAGACTTGCCCCACTTTCTTTGTCAAAATTTTTGGTAGTAAACTTTGATATATTTTCGTTTTCATTATAAAAAAGTCCGAAGCCTATCGGGTTTTTGCTTTCATACACAGAAGCATTTATTGCCCATTTTTTTAAGTTGATGCTTGCTGAAAGTTCGTTGGTGTAAGAGGGCAAAAGATCTGGATTTCCTTGGTATTCTACGTAAGGGCTACTGTATAATCCGCCCGAAGCCAAATCATTGTAACCTGGTCGTGAAATACTCCGTTTATAGTTTACCGTGTAGATATAATTCTCATTTTGCTTGAAAGATAATTCGGCACTGGGGAACCAATCCACATATTGTCTATCAATATTCGTCTCATCCAAAATTTGGTTGAAACCATTTGCGGACGTTGTTTCTAAACGAATACCACCTTTGAAATTTATTTTTTCTTTTTCGCCAGAAAATTCTGCGTAGGAAGCCCAGTTTTCTTCATTGAAAAAGTTTTTAAAATACTCAGAAGGATTTACATTTCTATAATCTGTTAAATTATCGGTAACAGCGTCTGCTTTTGTAAAACTTCCTCCAATACCTACTTGGTAATTTTCTTTAATTTTCTTCTCAATATCAATTCTTCCGGAAAAAGCATTCACTGAATATTTTTGTTTTCTAAACTGGCTGAAAATAGATCCAACATTATCAACATTATTATAAAATTCAAGATCTACATTATTGCTTTCTCGTGTATATTGCAAACCTGTAAAAATGGTAGCATTAATAGACTTAAGTTGCTTGTTATAATTAAAAATTGAATTGATCGTGGCTCTTTTTCTGTCCTGCGGATTTAGTGTTAATATTTGCGATTTTAGTCCGTTTACTTCGTAGTTGGTTACCGTGTTATTATCACCTTTATCTGGTCTTAAATTTCCATTTATTGTAAATGTTAAGTTATCTCCGTCATTCAATTCTTGATATAAACTGGCTCCCAAAATAACTTGCGGACGATTGGTAAGTGATGTAATGATGTAGTCTGAATTGATATTTCTGCTGGGAACCGAATAATCGAAACCATTACTTTCCCAATGTTTTATTTGATTGTAGGATGCATTTAATTTCCACTCTGTTTTATTTTTTTTCTGTTGAAAATTGGCTGAAAAATTATTGGTGAAACGTTTGTTAAAAACAGCGGTTTCATTTAGCGTGATTTTATAACCTTCTTTTTTGCTGTTTTTTAATATTATTTTGATAACCGCTTTCCCTTCTGCTTCATATTTTACTGATGGATTCCTTATTATTTCTACAGATTTAATTTCATCAACAGATACAGCAGATAATACATTAAAATCAACTTCTTGATTATCTATATATAATAGCGGAATACCTTTCCCCACCATTGTCAAACCTTCTCCATTTGCATCTACATAAATAAACGGCAATTTGCCCAATAAATCTTTGGATGTTGCAACCTTACTTAATGATGAATTTGCAACATCTATGTCAATATTTCCATTTTGAATCTTAAAAGGATTTCCTGTGCGTGAGATTTTGATTTCCTCGATATTAGAAACCTTTTCATTCAGCATTATACTTAAAGTAAGATCTGACGAAAGTTGGAAAGGGGGTTCATTTTGTGTGATATCATTTGATACTATCTGTAAATGATACTGAGCGGGTTTGAGTTGTAAAAATTCAAAATTACCATTTTGAGAAATTGTTGTTTTTAAAAGTTCATTATTTGCTGTAAAAAGATAGACTTGTGCTGCTGCAATATTATTTTGTTTACCGTCAGTTATGTTACCATTTATTTTAAAATTTTCTTGTTGCGCAAAAAAAGGTAGACTTAAAAATAAAGTGAAAAGTTTGATTAATTTGAACATTGTTGAAAATGAAATTTTTTATTGGAAATTATTTTTTGCTTTAAAGGAAGACAATTAACAGCGTTATATTATTACAGCCGACACTGGTTTTTTTTGGTGCGGTTGCAGATAAC